>CANHTV010000465.1 GCA_947463285.1 Verrucomicrobiaceae bacterium
ACCTCATCATGCTCGAAGCATTGCAGGTAACAAAGGTCGTCTTTGGTGCGATAACCAAACTTGTGAAGGATCGGTAGCACGATGCGGCTGATGTCGTGGCCTTCTTTTCGGTGCCAGGACGGTTGCTTGATCTCGGGGTAGATGCCGGCAACACGCCCGGTGCTTTGGTTCAGGCCCTGGATGAGTTCCAGCTCTTCTTCCAGCGTCGGTATTTGGAAACTAGAGACACCTTTGGGGAATCGCTTTGGAAACACCTGCTTGCCAGTTTTAGCGTTGAATCTCTCGCAAACGCGCAGCTGCTTTAGCTCCGCGAGGGTGAAGTCCAGTGCGTAGTAGCGACCATCCTTTCGTTGGCGCTCCGGGAAACGCGTGGCCACATCGCTGATCGTATCCACATGGATGTCATGCAGCACCACGGGGATGTCGTCTTTGCTTAAAACCAAATCCTGCTCGATGAACGGCGCGCCCATGGCATGGGCCATGGCCTTCGCTCCCAGCGTGTGCTCCGGCACATACCCCGATGCCCCGCGATGGGCGATGATGATCTTTTCCTGTGCCATGGCGGTGAGGGTGGTCAGGGTCGTGAGAAGAAGCAGTGATTTCATGTGAGGGAGGATTGGCTTTCAGCTTTGTGACCCAGCGTCAGCGCGCTGAAGGCGATGGTGAGCAGGCAGCAGACGATCATCGTGCTGAAGACACCGCCCCAGCCCCAGCTGTCAGCGAGCCAGCCGACTCCGGTGCCAGCGATGGCGCTGCCGAAAACATAACCAAAGAAACCCGTAAATCCTGCTGCTGTACCGGCTGCTTTTTTCGGCACCAGATCCAGCGCGTGCAGGCCGATGATCATGATCGGGCCATAAATGAAGAAACCGATGGCGATCAGCGCCGCGCAGTCGATCCACAGCGGACCGTTGCGGTTAAAGCTGTAGGCGATCAGGCCCAGCAAGGTCAGCCCCATGAACAGGATCGTCGCCGGTGCGCGGCGGCCTTTGAAGACCTTGTCAGACATCCAGCCGCAGAGGATGGTGCCCGGGATGGCCGAGTATTCAAAGAGCGCCCATGCCACGCTAGACTCCTGAAAGGAAAAGCCCTTCGCTGTTTGCAGGTAGGTCGGAATCCAGTCCACCACCCCGTAGCGGACGAAGTAGGCAAAGGCGTTCGCCACCGCGATCGCCCACAGATACTGATTGCGGAAGACATGGCCGAAAAAGATCTCCTTGAAGGTGAACGTGCGCTCATGCTCCTCGCTGTAGTTCGGCGGGTAATCCTGCCGATACTGCTCCACCGGCGGCAGCCCGCAGCTCTGTGGTGTGTCACGCATCAGCAGAAACGTCACCACCGCCAGCACGGCCGCCACACCCGCATTGAAGTAAAACTTCGCCCCCCAGTCATTGAAGAGCCACACGCCCAGCATCGCTAGGCTGGCCACACCACCGCCGCCCACATTGTGCGCCACATTCCACAGCGCCACCGTGCGCCCGCGCTCATTCGTGCTGAACCAGTGGACCATCGTTTTGCCACAAGGCGGCCAGCCCATGCCATTCACCCAGCCATTCAGCGTTTGTAGCGCGATCATCACCGTTAGCGAGGCATAGACCTCTTTGACAAAGCCAAAGATGAACAAGATCGCGCATGAGAGTAGCAGGCCACAGGGCATGAACCAGCGCGGATTGCTACAGTCTGACACCGAGCCCATCAGGAACTTCGACACGCCATAAGCGATCGACAGTCCCGTCATCGCCGTTCCGAGCTGGGCCTTGGAATACTGTGGGTATTCTTTCAAAATATCCGGTATCGCCAGCGCGAAGTTCTTCCTCACCAGGTAGTAGGCCGCATAGCCGATGAAAATGCCCGCAAACACTTGGAAGCGCAGTCTCTTGTATTCAGGCCCGATGCGGTCAGCAGGCAAAGGTGGGGCATCAGGTGCTGGGCAAAATATGGAAAACATGAAACTGGATGCTGACAGAACGCCGCTTCTCTCGTCAACCCTGCAAATGCATGTAGGCGTGTTTACCAAAGCATGGGTGCCGATACTGTGTGTAGGATGGTTATCGAACTTTAGGACTGCGCTTTACCTTTACGAGAGGTCAGGAAGACGGGTAAGCAGGGAAAGTTACAATGAATCAACCTTGAGTCTGCCTAAAGATTGATGGTGCAAATTTAAGTGATTGCCTGATTTCGGATGTGACGCGGAGGTGATTATGGACTTATAATCCCAAACCATTATGCGCCCGCTCATCTTTAGTTTATGCTTTGCCATTGCCAGCCTCTTTGCTCAGGAGGCGGCTGTCCCTGATCCTGCGAAACAGATGTCTGAGGCGCAGAAGCGGCTGAAGAAGATTTCGGAGACGGAATACGAACTGGATGGTATCAAGATCAACTCGGCCACCCGCGAAGTTCGTATCCCGAGCCAGATCTGTCTGCAACAGGCACCGATCGAATACTTGTTGACAACGGATACGGGCAAGACTCACGAGACGGTGTTGACGACCACGGTCAGTCCCATCGCGGTACAGATGGCGATGCTGCTGGCGAATTATCAGCCGGCGACGGAAGGATTGCTGGCCAAAGTGCCTCAGGAAGAACGCCCTATGATTTGGAAGGATGAGCCCCCCAAGAAACCAGGTGCCAACCGCGTCAAGATCAACGTGGAATGGAAAACCGAACAAGAACTGAAAAAAATGCCACTTTCCCAGTGGCTGCAAAAAGCGGACACGCGTAAAACGCCGGACGATCTGGACACCTGGATATTCAACGGCTCCTACATCGACGAGCGTGGCTTCACTGCACAGCATGAAGGCTCGATCATCGCTGTGTGGCTGGACCGGGGCGCTATTTTTAATTCTCCTGCGGCCGGCAACTGGCGTGATGATCTCTGGATCTCCATGCCAGCCAACATTCCCGCCAAGGGTACGCCAGTGACGCTGATCGTCACGCCTGAAGGATAATGCCCATTGTTTTAACATCGACCTCACTAACATACTATGCAAAAAGGACTTCTCTCGCTACTCGTTTTGCTGCCGCATTTGCTTCAGGCGCAGGCGGCTACCCAGCCTGCTCGTCATGAATCATTAAAACAGGAAATCCGCCTCGCTTATGATCGTGGGCTGGGCTTTTTGAAGTCGAAACAAGACGCCAAAACTGGTCAGTGGGGGGAAGCTGAGCCTGTGGCTTTCACAGCGCTGGCCATCACTAGTCTGCTGCTCGCGCCGGAACGTCAGCTGGCCGATGGATTGCCGAAGGAGGTGGAGCAGGGGATTGCTTTCCTGATGAAGAATGTACAGCCTGATGGCGGCATTTATGTGAAGGCGCGAGCCAATTATAATACCTCGCTAGCTTTGACAGCTTTGTTGTTA
>CANHTV010000466.1 GCA_947463285.1 Verrucomicrobiaceae bacterium
CGCCTGGATGTGCGTGGAGAGGCTATCAAGCCAGCTGAATCAGGCAGCGTCGCCATCGTGCCGGGCAAGCCGAAGGAAAGTGAGTTGATCCATCGCGTCCTCACCCGCAATCCAGATGACCTCATGCCGCCTGCCAAGATGCACAAGCCGGTCACCAAAGCCGAGGCTGAACTGCTGAAACAATGGATCGCCGAAGGGGCCGAATATCAGGGACACTGGGCTTTTGAACCGGTCAACGCCGCATCGGGCAACATCGACAGCTTCATCGAAAAACGACTGCAAAAAGAGGGCCTCAGCTATTCCCCGGCAGCCGATGCCGCCACACTCATCCGGCGCCTGACCCTCGATCTCACGGGCCTGCCGCCTACGCCTGAGGCGGTCGATCAATTTGTCAGTGGCAAAATCACCTACGAAGCCCTTGTGGACCACCTCCTCAAAAGCCCGCACTACGGAGAAAACATGGCGCGTGAATGGCTGGATTACGCACGCTACGCCGACAGTCATGGCTTCCAAACAGACAGCAGTCGCAGCATGTGGCCCTGGCGAAACTGGGTGATTGATGCCTTCAATCAAAACCAGCCTTTCGATCAATTTACCATCGAACAAATCGCAGGTGATCTTTTGCCTAAACCGACACAAGACCAGCTCATCGCCACAGGGTTTAATCGCAACCATCGCATCAATGGCGAAGGCGGTATCATCGCTGAAGAATGGCGCATCGAAAACATTATCGACCGTGTCGAAACCACCAGCTTCACTTGGCTTGGGCTGACCATGAACTGCGCTCGCTGTCATGATCACAAGTATGATCCGATCACACAGAAGGATTTTTATTCCATGTTTGCTTTCTTCAACAACATCGAAGAAAGCGGCACGATCCAGGGCGTCTCGAATCGCAGCGGTGGCAATTCTGTGCCGATCATGACTGTCAAAACGCCGTTACAGGAAACTCAGATGACACAGATGGAAACGGCTGTCGCGTCGGCTCGAAAAGCCGTCTCCGATGCCCGCAGGAACCTTCCCAAAGAAATGGCCCTCTGGGAAAAACAAGCCAGCGACAAAATCAGCCAGCAAAAGCCCATCTGGTCCGCATTGCAGCCCACTCAGGTCGTCTCCAAGCTCAAGGAACAAGGGGCCACGCTGACCCGCCAAAAAGATGGCAGTTATCTTGCCAGTGGGCCAAACCCAGCCAAAGACACCTACATTTTTGATGCTGCGATACCGAAAGACGGTGTCTCTGGATTCCTACTCGAATGCTTTACCGACCCTACCCTGCCTGGCGGCAGCCTGGGACGTTTCAACAACGGCAATTTTGTTCTCAGCGACTTCGACGTGTTTATCCAAAAACCCGGCGGTAAACCTGAAAAACAAACGTTGCTCAACGTAGCTGCTGATTTCAGCCAGAAAGGCTACGAGATCGAAAGTCTTCTGCCTTCCAAACGTGGCAAAGGCTGGGCCATCGACGGCCCGAGCAGAAAAGAAAACCGCCGAGCCATGTTTTTGCTTGAGCGTTCAGTGAGCCACAGCCCAGGCACCATGGTGCTCCTGCGTTTGCGTCATGAAGCCGTCAGCGGCCATAACATCGGACGCTTCCGCATCAGTAGCACCGCTCTGCCGGCAACCCATGTGAAGCTCGATGGCGGAGCCGATCTCACCAAAATCAAAGCCATTCTGGCGGCAACCAAACGCACCCCGGCCCAAGCCAAGGAACTGGAAGACTTCTACCTTGCCGTCACCGACAGCCCGCTGAAGCGAGCCAATGATCAGCTTGCCAGGAAGCAAAAAGCTCTCGCTGACTTTGATAACGGTCTGCCCACAACCATGGTCATGAAGGAGGGCAAGACAACACGCGACGCTTTCATCTTAATCCGTGGTGAATATGACAAACCTGCCGGCAAGGTCAGCATGGCCGTGCCAGCCGCGCTAAATCCCCTGCCCAAAGACGCGCCGCTGAATCGTCTCGGTCTCGCTAAATGGCTCGTCAGCAGCGAAAACCCACTCACTGCCCGGGTCTGGGTGAATCGCCAGTGGGAGAGGCTTTTTGGCGTAGGACTCTGCAAGACAACCGAGAACTTCGGCATGCAAGCCGAGTTTCCAGTCCACCCTGAACTGCTCGACTGGCTGGCGGCTGAGTTCATGCGCAGTGGCTGGGACATGAAACACGTCCTCAAGCTGATGGTCACAAGCCGTGCCTATCGCCAAAGCAGCAAAGTCACCCCAGCACTCATCGAGCACGATCCTGAAAACCGCCTTCTCGCCCGAGGTCCGCGTTTTCGCCTAAGCGGCGAGATCCTGCGTGATCAAGCTCTCGCCATCGGAGGATTATTGATTAGTAAAATCGGCGGCCCCAGCGTGCGCCCCTACATGCCAGAAGGCGTCTGGGATGAAACCAGCAAGTATGGAGATCTGCGAGGCTACAAGGCCGATGCGGGTGAAGGCCTTTACCGTCGCAGCCTTTACACCATCTGGAAACGGACCGCCGCGCCACCGACGATGCTGCTCTTTGATGCTCCCACCCGTGAAATCTGCACGGTCAAACGCAGCCGCACTAACACTCCGCTGCAAGCTTTGGCGATGCTCAATGAAGTCACCTTCGTGGAAGCCCAGCGCGGCCTTGCCGAACAAATGATGACCAATAGCAATACACCATCCGAGGCCATCGCTTACGGCTATCAACGCGCCACAGCTCGCAAGATCGAAGCCGAAGCACTGACATTATTGCTCAAAGGCTGGCAGGAGCGTCGTGATTGGTATGCAGCTAATCCTGAAGAAGCTGCCAAAAGCATCACGCAAGGAGCCTCCCTTCCCAACAAGTCCCTGCCTGCAACTGATCTGGCCGCCTACACGGCCACAGCTGGCGTTTTATTGAACCTGGATCGAGTCGTAACCCGTGATTAGGCCGTCTGGCAACGATTTCGGGCCGTAAATTTACGTCACAGAGCTTGACGATGCGTGGGGATGCCTATCCTGCCACCTTTCCCCTCCTGCCGATGACCGATCTCGAATCCCAGACCCGTAAAGCCGATGTTCTCCTTGAAGCCCTGCCATACATGCAGGGATTTCGAGGCTGCACCTTTCTCATCAAAGTCGGCGGCAGCGCGATGGAAGATCCAGCCGTGGTGGACACCTTTTTAAAGGACGTCGTCTTCCTCGAAGCCGTCGGCATCAATCCCGTCATTGTTCACGGTGGCGGCAAAGCCATTTCCAAAGCCATGCAGGAAAGTGGACTCGAAGCCAAGTTCATCAACGGCATGAGAGTCACCGACGAAGAGACGATCAAGATCGTCGAACAAACTCTGGCCAGAGTCATCAACCCGGAGATCGTCAATAAGATCAACGCCTTTGGAGGCAA
>CANHTV010000467.1 GCA_947463285.1 Verrucomicrobiaceae bacterium
ATAGACACTGAGTCCGACATGACCTGAAAAGATCTCGGCGGCCTCAGCCGGGTCCATGTAGTCCAGCTTCATGAAGTAGCTGACGATGGTTTCGCCATCTGGCAAATCCTGCGCTGAGGTGTAAAAGCGCACGCCGTGGGAAAACTGAACCGCGTTGGCACCTTGATTTCGTGCGGGCAGGATGCGGGCGCTCTTGCCGTCTTCTTCCATGACGATGGCGTATCCATTGGTGAGCAGGGTGGCCTCGATGAGCTTCACGGCCTCCGCTTTTTCCACGGGTTTCGGCGTGGCGAGGCTGACGGGCGCGCCTTCGAGGATGTTCGTGTCTTTGATGAGGGTGACGCCGGTGAGCAGCTCATAGATGCTCAGCATGTCCATCACGGGGTTGTTGGGGAACTGGAGCACGATCTTGTCGCCATCCATGCGGATGGTCTGAGACAAGGTGCCGCCGAGATCCTGACCGCCGCCAGGAGGGCCGCCAGGGCCGCCGAAGCCTCCTTCGCGACGGCGGAAACCGCCTGGAGGGCCGAAACCGCCACCCGGAGGGCCGCCAGGAGCCATGCCGACGGGGCCGCCCGGGGAACCTGGGCCGCCGGGGGCTGGTGCTGTGGCGTCAGGATTGGCTGGTGCAGGTGCCGCTGGCGCGGCGGGGGCTTCTGCTGGTGCTGGCGCTTCCGTTTTGGGAGCTTCTGGCGCAGGAGCGGCTGCGGGCTGCTGGGCCAGTGCAGAGCTGAGGCCGAGCGCGGCAAAGGCGGCGCTGGTGAAGAGGCGGGACCGAGTGAGATGCATGTGATGGAAAAGCGTGGGTTTGCGCAATGCGTGAGTTTTTCAGAGCTGGTTACTTGCCGCCTTTGTCTTCTTTTTCGATCCGCTCGAATTCTTTGCGGATGATGTTCCGGCGCTCTTCTTCGGGCGCGTTACGGAATTTTTCGTCGCTGAATTTGGAGCGCATCATGTCGCGGAATTTGTCGCGGGCTTTGTCAGAAAGGGATTCGTAGCGCTTGCGGTCTTCTTCGGTGGGGCCGCGGCTGCTGCCTTTGAAGCGCTCGCCGCCACCCTCGCTGCTGTTGCGCTCGGCTTTGTCGCGTTTGCGGTCGCCCTTCATGTCTTCAGCGCTGACGGAGGCGTAGCTGACCTTCACCTGTTCTCCACCGATGGTAAGGAAGGCGCGACTGCGGGTGATGTCAGGCGCGGGCTGGGCTTCATTGAGAACCCAACCTTGGAAATTGGGTTCGTTGGAGACGATGTGACTCTCCTTGGTCTCTTTATTAAAGATGGTCGCGACGGGTTTGCCATTGATGTAGGCGATGCCGGTGAGCACCAGATTATCCGAGATGCTAACCATTCGGGTGAATGGCGAGCTGGTGGTGACAGAAGCTAGAGTATTCGGGTCAAACGGCTGCGGTAGATCAGGATCAGGCTCCACCGCGCTGATGAAGGCTGGGCTGAGGACGCAGAGCGCAGAAAAGAGATAGGTTTTCATGGTGCGAGTGCGCGGATTGATTTAAATGCCGTTATCGGGTTTGAACCAGCGGGCGAGGGTGAGGTTGCAGATGACTTGAGGTGTGGGCATTCGCGCCTTGGTGTCGATCTCTAGATCGAGCAACTTGATGGCCTGAAACTTTTCCGGCGATTGCAGAGTGGAGAGCCATTGCAGGACGGTGATCTGATCACCCCGAAGTCTGACGGCGACGCTGACTTCACGATGACTTTCGGTCGGTGCTGCCAGCGGTGGTAGGGTGGGTTGTTCGGTGACGAAACCGAGCTCCAGTGCTTCGTTTTGGATGTCTTCCAGCAGCTGTCCTTGAGCACGCCCGAGACTTTCGGTGGAGGGCATTTTTTCCGTCAGCCAGAGCCGACGTTTTTGCCAGAAGTCACGATCTTTGATCCAGGTGTCGTTCTCCATCTTCTGGCGTTGGAGAGAGGTGATCTTTTCGAGCGCGATCTTGCGTCTGCCGAGGAAGCTGTTCGTGGCGATGGCAAAGGCCATGAAAAACAGCACGCCGATGCAAAGCAGCAGCAGGTTTTTTTCGCGAGGGGTGAGTTTGGCAGCCATGGGGGTGGTGATTATTGGGCTTTACCCTGGGCACGGAAGAGGGCGGTTTTATCCTTCACGGTGGGCTGCGGCTTGGTCCAGGTGTAGCGGCTGAGCAGCGGGTCTTTTTGCAGATCTTCAACGAACTGGACGGCTGTCTGGGTATCGCGGGCCTCTCCTCGGATGTCGATCTCGTTGTCCTTGATCTCGTAGTCACGAATAACGATGCCACTTGGTGGCATCAGCTTGGTGATGGTGGCAAGGATGACCATCGGGTAGCGCTTTGATTCGATGGCCGGAGCGAGGGCTTTCCACTGCTCAGCAGTTTTTCTGACCAGTGCGGCAGGCGCTGAGGTGGCATCAACATCGGCCGTCAGCTGCTCAGCGGTGCGCTCTAGATAGGTGAGGTAGGCATAGGCGAGGAACATCAGCGCCACGGCGAGCAGTCCGCCCAGGATGCTGAAGCGCAGCCATCGGCTGCGAATCGTGGCTTTTTGCTGGGCGCTGCGAACGGTCTCAGGCAGTAGGCGAGGCCAATTGCGCGTGTCGAGATCCGCATTCGGCACTAGCTGGGCCAGGGTGCGCACGGGCAGATCCAGCTTGCCTTCCAGGCTCTCCGCCGCATTGCGGTCCCAGGTGCTGCCCAGCAGGGTCACACCGATGATGAATCCCTCTCCCAGTTCGGCATCGAGCGCTAGGCGTGAGAGGGTGATCTCTTGCGCGAGTTCCTCGGTCGAGACCATGCTCGGGGCGATGATGTGGCTGTGGTAAAGCTTGCTCTGATAACCGGCGGCAAGCACTAGGCTGCCATGCTCCTCCGTGATGATCATCTGCCCGGAAGGCAGAGCCAGGAGACGCAGAGCTGCTGTGTAATCCGAGGCCTGAGTCAGGGCTAGATCTTCAGGGAAGGCTTCGGCCAAAACGTCCACGCTCACCGTGGCTGTGCTGGAGGTCTGGGTGAGCAGATGCCAGCGGAAATTTCGATCCGCGCCGCCATGCAGCTTCAGACCTTTGCGGTCGAGCTGGGTGATGATGATCTGCTCCAGCACCTCATGATCCGCATTGGGCAAAACCATGCCGATGGAGCGGCAGGCTGTCGCAGGCAGGCCGATGACGATGCTTTTCCCCTGCGCACGGACTTCGCTCGGGCTGCTCAAGGTCTCGCCTGGGCTGGTGGCTCGCGGCTTCCAGACGTGCCAAGTGGTGTCGGGAGTCGGCAAAAGGAGCGTGGCGGAGGCGAAAGACATGCAGAAGCGCGGGGAGGGCAGAACGTAAGGGGCCATTAACGCGAAGCTTGAGACGAA
>CANHTV010000468.1 GCA_947463285.1 Verrucomicrobiaceae bacterium
CCCACGCTGGACCAGTTCGACATCGGCTTCTGGCTGAAGCGGTTGATGAGGCGCTCGGAGGCGATGGTCATTTCCTGCCAGTTATCGGAGGCGGTGATCTCAAGCTCGACCGAGTTGTGATCGGCGGCGGTGAGGACCACGGTCTGCGGTTCGGTGCAGTAGAACTTGAAGCTCAGCCGCGAGTTGGCCGGGGCTTGCCATTTGGGATCGTGCAGTTGCTCGGTGCCGGAGCCGCGACCGTTGTTCGTGGGGCGAAATCCCTTGATGCCGCGTGGGCCTTCGAGTTCGGCGATGTTGCTCCAGGCGCTGTAACCGCTGTCGGAAAGGTCACTCGATGGTTTGTCGGTGGCCACCGCCTTGCCGAGCTTGGCAGGGATCGCCGCGTTGAAGTCCGTCGATCGGACGATCGTGGTGTCGTAAGTGATGTTGGCGTAGCCAAAGATCGTGGTGTCGTAAGTGATGTTGGCGTAGCCAAAGACATAGTCATCCACATTGAGCACGGGCATCTTCGCCACCCACTGCTGTCCCTGCCGCACGCTCGCAGTGTCGCGCCAGGAACGGGCGTAGCTGCATGGGTTCTTGAGCGCATAAAACATCTCCACCTTGCGCACGGCATCGGGTGAGGTCGGCGTGATGACGAGTTCAGGCACGCCGTTGGCATCCAGACGGATCTCCGACTTCGGATGCTCCGGCCAGACCACGTCTTTGCCGAGCACATGCTTCTCCAACCAGAACTTCGTGTTGTGCCCGATCTTCTCGGTGTCGTGATGTCCGCGAGCTTGAATCGCAAACGACCACGGCACGTCCTTCGGGAACTTCTTGAAGCTCTCCAGCCCGCGTTCATGCCCGCCATGATGATCATTGGAGCCATTCAAAAACAACGTCGCCGCCGTGATGAAGGGCACATGGGTCTCCGGTGCGATGGAGGTCAGGATGATCTCCTCGCCGGGCGACTTCGGCGGCTCGACGTAAGGCACATTGTAAAGCCAGACCTGTTTGTCGCGGTAGTAGTCGTTGTAGCCAATGCCGAAGTAAGCCGCGACCGCCTTCACCCGCGGATCGGTGGCGAGATTCCACATCAGCGTGCCACCATACGAATAGCCCGTCGCTCCGAGCCGCGTGCGATCCACTTCCTTCTGCTGCTCGAGATAGCTCAGCACCCGCCGCTGAATGGCATACCACACATAGTCGGAGGTCTGCTTCGGATCAGTGATTTCCTTTCCATCCAGGTCCTTCGCCCGAGCCGGTCCAGCCACCGTTCGATCCATGTTTCCGTGACGCAACTTCTCCGGATACTTCGTGAAGTGAGGCCGGCTTCCCGTCCTGCCACAGTAGTCATGCGCCATCACCGCCCAGCCGTCCTCGACATACTTCTTGTCCGGCTCCGGAGCCCCCATCCAACCATGCACCACCAGCAGGCCCGGAGCCTTCGTCGCACCCATCTTCACGCGGTAACGGCAGTAAACACGAACCTCCTCACCGAGCACATAGGCGCTGATGTAAGCGTCGCGATTGAAGATGCCGTCTTTCGTTTCCACCTTCACGACCTCCTCTTTGAAGTCGCCCTGATTGGGGTCGTAGTCCTTCCACAGAGCGGCAGGAGTTGGGAAGGGTTCGGCGGCGTGCAGCGATGCTAGCGGCGTGAGCAGTAGCGTGAAGAGAAGGGAGCGTTTGAGCATGAAAAGGAGCAATCGTCGTGAGTGACGATTCTCTACGCCCGCCGTCCTGAGAATCTACCGCCGCAGCGCATTGATCAGCTCATCCAGCTTGTCGAAGAGCCTCGGCATCTGGCACTGCTGGCGACTTCGTGGTCGATTTTGCCGATGTAGTCGCGACCGATGCCACGCTCACGAGCGAGGCCGTGTTCGCTCTGCCCGCAGCGCTCCCGGAGTTCCTGAGGCCGACGCGGCCACCGCTCGCGGATGCGCTCGGCGTAGTCGTGGGCGTCGTGGTTGCGGGCATCGGGCATGGTGGTTCATCCCCAAAGTTCGTTGAACATGAGTTGCTTCTCAGTGGGACTCAGTGGCGAGCGCGAGACGGCGTTCCAGGCGGTGTTGATGTCGGTGCGGGCCCAGCTTTGGGCGATGAGGGTGGCCATTTTCATGCGTTTGTTTTCGCAAGGGATGCTTGGAAGCAAGGCGAGCGCGGAAGCGGGTTCGTTGGGGAGATGACGATAGATGGCTTGTTCGACCGTTGAATCATGCGTGCCTGTCGCTTGATGCAAACTGGCATGCGGGGATGGATGCGCGGGCATGTCAGTGGGCTGCAAACTGCAATCGCAGTTGGGCCTGTTTTCGCAGGGTGGCGTTGAGCCAGAGCGCGCGGCCGTCCCAGGCGTAGTCGGCGGCGGCCAGTTCGCGACCGTTCAGTTCCACGCTTGAGAGTGTCTTCGGGGCGTTTTGAAGCTCGAAGACGGGATGCACGCAGGGCATGGATGGGGTGATCGTGAGGGTGACTTCGGATTTCTCGACGGTGAGGAGCATGGCGCGGCGTTCGGTGTTGTAGGATGGGCTTTGCAAGCGTGCGCCTTCGGCCTGGATCTGCGGCGGCGAGGCGAAGCTGCGGGACCATTCGAGGAGGCGTGTGTCATCGGCGTCGCTGAGGCCGATGAGCCAGGCCCATTTTTCGACCTGCATCTTGCGCGTGACGCCGAGGGCGTCGGGCATTTCGGCGGTGCGGCTTTCCAAGGGCTGCGGACGACGGTGGCCCCAGGACATCATGGCGTTGTGCGCGGGGGTCATGGAGGCGAGGTCGTCGATGTTGATGCCGGTGGGCTTGCGTCGGGCGAGCGGCAGATGATTGCCCCAATAGAACGGCGTGACCATTTGACCCTGGCTGTAGAAGGGGCGGTAGGCGGTGGAGGGGAGGCGCTTCCAGCCGGGGTTGAAATAGATCGCCGATAAGGGCTCGTGCGTGCCAAAGCGGATGCGGAAGAGTGGCGGGAGTTCGCCGGAGAGCAGCTTCTCGTAATCGCGCTCCTGATCGAGAATGGGGAACTTCAGCTCGCGCTTGGTGCCATCGCGGAAGAGCACGTCCACGAGGTTCTCCGGCAGCACCCGCAGTGGATAGGCGGCGGGCGGGGTGAGGATGAGAAGCTCCTCGATCTCGTATTCGGCCTTGGGTTCGCTTTGCAACGTGACGGTGCGCGAGCCGAAGCCATCGGGGTAAAAATAGAAATCCTCGGTCGCGGTTTCGCCCCAGACTTTGTAGTTGAGGTCGCAGGGCTGCGCGGTCCAGCGGACGTGGACGCGGGCGGCGTTGGATTCGATGATCTCGACGCGGCTGCGGCGCAGTTCCTTGTCGGAGGCGGCGTCGATGCAGTCGAG
>CANHTV010000469.1 GCA_947463285.1 Verrucomicrobiaceae bacterium
GCTCCGTTTGTGCGGCGCTACTTGCGACAGCTGGATCTTCAGATCAGTCGTGAGTCAAAACGTCTTTTGCAGCTGCGCGTCATGCAGGGCGACGGTTCGGTCGTGCTGATGCAATTTGCAGAGCCGCAGAGCGTCACAGCCGCTGATAAAGTGAAACTGCTGAGCCGCTGAGATTCTGCATTCATCTGATTTTTCGGCTGACAAGCCGCGCATGAAAAGCCATGGAGAAGGCTCATGAAAATCGTACTTCTCGACGCCTACACCGCCAATCCTGGGGATGTCTCCTGGTCACCGTTGGAATCCATCGCTTCCTGTGAGATTCATCCCCGAACACCCTTGGCTGAAACTGTTTCCCGTTGTGCTGATGCCGAGATCGTCATCACGAACAAAGCCGTTTTGAACCGTGAAATCATTGAGGCTCTGCCCAAGCTGAAATACATCGGTGTCACGGCCACCGGTTACAACATCGTCGATGTCGCTGCGGCCAAAGAGCGTGGCATAACCGTCACCAACGTGCCCGGTTACAGCTCGCCAGCGGTGGCGCAGTTGGTCTTTTCATTGATCCTGGAGCTGACAAACAACGTCGGCCATCATGCCCAAACCGTGCGTGAGGGGCGCTGGGTGGCCTGCCCTGATTTTTGTTACTGGGATCATCCGATTATCGAGCTGAGTGGACGCACGCTCGGCATCATTGGTTATGGCGATATCGGTAGCTCAGTGGCCAAAATTGCCGTGGCATTCGGTATGAAAGTGCTGGCCAGCAAGCGTGACTGGAAAACACCTCCGCCTGATGGCGTAACGCCTGCCAGCATTGATGAAGTCTTCCAAAACAGTGATGTCATCTCCCTGCATTGTCCACTGACAGACGCGACCAAGCATCTCGTGGGAGAACACACGCTGTCCTTGATGAAACCGACCGCTTTCATCATTAACACCGGACGTGGTCCGCTTGTGGATGAATCAGCATTGGCTCAGGCATTAAACACGGGTCGTATTGCAGGTGCTGGGCTGGATGTGCTTTCGGTCGAGCCGCCCAAAGCAGACAACCCAGTGCTTACTGCCAAAAATTGCCTTATCACGCCGCACATCGGCTGGGCCAGCCGTGAGGCCCGTGTTCGATTGATCGACATCGTCGCCTCCAATCTCCAAGCCTTCCTTGAGGGTAAGCCTGTGAACGTGGTGGCGTAAATTCACCAAATTTGACGACCAAAAGAAAATTCCCAGCCTGGCATTCCAGACTGGGAATTTCATCATACGGAATCAGATTGGCAAAGCTAAACTAACTCGCAGGTCACTTTGGCGCTCTTGTCCATCTCACCGAGCACAACAGCACCTGTGCCGACTTTGAGTGCTTTTGCAGCGTGCTTTGGATCAACGATGGCAACCCAGCCGATGCCCATGTTAAAGGTGTCCCAGCAATCGGCTGGATCAGCGTGACGAAGCACTTTTTGCACGACGTCGTTCTTCCAGGTTGGAACCTTGAGATGGCAGCCGAAGCCGCGCTTGGTGAAGATGCGTCCGAGGTTTTCGACGAGACCGCCACCCGTGATATGGGCCATGGCTGCGGGCTTCACTTTGGCTTTTTTGAGGCCCCAGCACTGCTCATGGTAAAGCAGAGTCGGGGTAAGAAGTTGAGCAGCTTCTTTCTTGCTGAGCTTGATGTTTTCCTTGGCAAGGATACGGCGCACGAGGCTGAAGCCGTTGGCGTGGAAGCCTGCGCTGGGCCAGCCGATGAGGACATCGCCCTTCTTGATCTCGGCAGGATTGAGCACGTCTTTTTTCTCAGCGGCTCCAATGGCAAACCCGGAGAGCTCAACCATGCCTTCAAGCACAGCGCCTGGCATTTCAGCGGTTTCACCACCGGCGAGGATGCAGTTGCAGGCTTGCAGATACTCGGACATGCCAGCGATGATGCGGGCGAGCTGGCGCTTCTTGATTTGATTCACTCCAACGTAGTCGAGGAACATGATCGGATCAGCACCACAAGTGAGGACGTCGTTCACATTCATGGCGACGAGGTCTTTACCCGCGTTTTCGAGAAGATCGTATTTGAGCAGGAGTTCCAATTTGGTGCCCACACCATCACAGCCGGTGAAAATCATCGGCTCCTTGTATTTGCTGAGGTCATAACCAGCGGCAAAGAGACCGAAGGCATTCGCGAGCTTGCGTTTCTTTTGTGTGGCCTTCACCAGAGCGCCGATGTCATCGACGAAGGAGGCTGCTTCATGTATATCAACGCCGGCTTGTTTGTAGGTATGCTTGGACATGGGAAATGGGGACCGACACATCAGGGGTCGGAGTCAGGAGAGTGAAGCGCCAAAGCTCAGATGCAAGCGCGGGCTCATGATCCGCAGTGAATGATGCGAAGTATTGCTTGCCGAAAGGCGTTGTACTCGTTCACAATTTTCATCTCTATGGAAAAAACACCCGTCATCCCCTCGCGCCGCGAGTTTCTCAAAAGCTCCACCAAAGCTGTAGCCGGACTTTCCGTGCTGTCAGGCATCCAGATCCCCTACGTCCACGCCGCTGGCGATGACGTGATCAATGTGGCCCTTGTCGGCTGCGGTGGTCGTGGCACCGGTGCTGCCAGCAACTCACTGGGCCTGAAGCAAGGCACACGCCTCATTGCCATGGCGGACGTGCAGGAAAGCCGTCTCGAAGCCAGCTTCAACGGCCTCAGCGCCAAGCATCCCGACCGTTTTTCGGTTTCCGCTGACGCCAAATTCATCGGCTTTGACGCTTACAAAAAAGCCATCGACATGCTGCGCCCGAATGACGTCGTCATCTTAGCCACCCCACCAGCTTTCCGCTGGGTGCAGTTCCAATACGCCATCGAAAAAGGCGTGAACGTCTTCATGGAAAAACCGATCTGCGTCGATGCTCCGAGCGGCAAGCGCATGTTGGAACTCGGCAAAAAAGCCGAAGCCAAGGGTCTCAAGGTCGGCGTCGGCCTCATGTGCCGCCACTGCCGCGTCCGTGGCGAGCTCTTCGATCGCATCCAGCAGGGGGAAATCGGTGAAATCATCCTTGGCCGTGCCTACCGTCTGCAAGGCCCTGTCGGCACCTGTTTTACCCAGCCACGCGACGTGAAGGCCGAGCCAAGCGAGTTGATCTATCAGATCAAAAACTTCCACAGCTTCCTCTGGGCTTCAGGCGGTGCCTTCAGCGACTTCAACATCCACAACATCGACGAGATCTGCTGGATGAAGAATGACTTCCCGATCGAAGCCAAGGCCACCGGTGGCCGCACGGATCGCGGTGACTACGTGGACCAAAACTTTGACCATTACAGCGTCGAGTACACTTTCCGCGACGGTACCAA
>CANHTV010000470.1 GCA_947463285.1 Verrucomicrobiaceae bacterium
ATCCTGCTCGATTTCGGTCAGGTCAGCGCTGAAACGCTCAAAGAACACTGGCTGCCGGTGCTGCGTTCTTCGGGCGACGAGGAGCAGTTTTTCACGCTTTACGAAACTGCCGACAATGAAAGCGCGACGGATTTCCTCACTTTCCGCCTGGAAAACCCCAACTCGCTGATTTCCTGCATCTCCAATGCCCGTGAAAACGCGCGTCAGGTGCGTGACCAGATCTCTGGTGAAATGTGGGAAGTCCTCAACGATGCCTACCACTTCATCCAAAGCGCTGACGCGCGCAAAATCTGGCAGGAAGGAGCCAGTGCTTTTTATGATCAAATCAAGCGCTACTCACATCTCTTCCAGGGCATCACCGTGAGCACCTTCTCCCGTTCAGAGGGCTTTGAATTCATCCAGTTTGGCAAATATCTGGAACGCGCCGATCAGATCACCCGCCTGCTGGATATTAAGTACCACATCCTGCTGCCCAAAGCCTCTGACGTAGGTGGTGCTGTGGATACGGCCCAGTGGCATGCCGTGTTGCGCTCCGCCAGCGCTGTCGAGGCCTATCGTCGCTATTACGTCGCCGATATTCTATTTAAGAAGGTGGTCGAGTTCCTGATCTTTGATGAAAGCTTCCCTCGCTCACTCAAATTCTGCGCGGAGCAGATGGATGAGTTCATTCAGCTCATCACCGAGACCTCCAGTGAAACCAACATCGCTGGCGAAGAAATGCAGAAGTTTGAAGCCTTCCTGAGCCGGTTGTCGAATCTCACAGTCGATCAGATCTTTGACCAAGGGTTGCATGAATTCCTGGATCAGGCGCAGATCGAGATCGCCTCCATCGGTGGCCATCTCTACACGCTTTACATGTATCATCCACCTGTCGATCTACAGGCGGAAATTCGCTTCCAACAGCAGCAGGAACAGCAGCAGCAATGACCCCAATGGAGTCGGGGCTGGATGATGCATGACATCATTTACAGCCCAGACTCCATCACAGGCATACACACCTCCAGGCTTGCTTACAGGCCTGGCTCTGCTTTGACTCTGCGTCACTTATGGAAGAACCACGTCGCATCAAGATCGCCCTCGTCGGAGCAGGTATGTTTGGAGGAGATGTCCACGCCCGCGCTTACGCGGATCTCCAGCGCTTTGGCATCGCGGGACAACTGGCCCGCGTCGGCCTGGATGAGCACGCTCGTGATCTGGCACCCGTGAAGTTTGACCTGGTGGCCGTGGCCACGCGTTCTGAAAAATCCGCTCTCAAAGCCGCCGCTGCCTTCAAAGATCTCACCGGCCATGAACCACGCGCCTTTCATGGTGACGAGCCTTGGAATGACATCCTCCGCGAGATCCCCGACCTCGATGTCATGGCCGTCGCCACGCCGGACCATCTTCACACGCAGCCCATCTTGGCAGCGCTGGAAAAAGGGGTGCATGTGCTCACGGAAAAACCCATGTGCCTCACGATCCACGAAGCCGATGACATCATCGCTCTCGCTCGGGCCAAGAACTGCATCGTCGCCGTGGACATGCACAAGCGTTACGACCCCGACCATCTGCGCATCCGTGATGACATCCAAAACCGCATCGGCGCGCCACTTTACGGCACCGCCTATCTCGAAGAGCCGCTCGAAGTCAGCACCAGCACCTTCAAATGGGTCGAGTCCAGCGATCCCTTCAGCTACGTCGGCCCACATTGGACAGATCTGATCTGGAGCTACTACCGCAGCAAGCCCGTCTCACTCACCGCCGTCGGCCAAAAGAAGCGACTCATCCGCGACGGCATCAATGCCTACGATGCCGTGCAGGTGCGTGTCGATTTTGAAAACGGCATGAGCATCAACTTCCATAACAACTGGGTCACACCAGCCGACTTTGAAGGCCCGGTGAACCAAGGCCATGAGATCGTCGGTGCCGATGGCAAGGTCGAGAGCGACCAACAGTATCGCGGCTTCCGCTGGTGGAATCAGGGCGGTGGTTCGCGCACCAGCAACAATCACTTCACTCGTGAAGTCGCACGTCCAGACGGCAGCAAAGGCTACATTGGGTATGGGGTGGACAGCCTCACCGTTGGCCTGGTCGCCATTTGCGAGGTCAAGTTTAACAAGGCCAGCCTCGACGCCGTTTCCCATCTGTATCCGACCGCGGAAGATGCCCGCATCACCTGCGCCCTCGTGGACGCAGCCGCCCGCGTTCGGGATCTCAACTTCAAATACATGAGTGAAGGAAAAGGTGCCACCGTCACTGCCCGTTTTGGGCCAGATGGCATCACCATCATTGATGCCAATCGTCTGGCAGAAGGCCCTGAAGCCGTCTTTGAAAAGATCTACGACAAGGCGCTGTAACCATAGCCGTGACCATGCAGAAGATTCGTCGCGAGAGCGAGCGAGGGCCGCAGGAGCAAGGCGGGGCGCGAATTTTGCCCCTGAGTGTATTGGTGAATACTCGATGGGACAAAATTCACGCACCGACGCCGCTCCTGCGAGTCCGCAGCCGCTCGCAGCAGAATTCTTCTGTGTGGTCACGGCTTAGCGTTTCCAAGGCAGCACGCGCAGCAAACGCCGGGCTGCCGAGCCGGAAGTCAGCAGCTGAGTGCCTTCGCGCTCGCTGCCAGACATGATGTCAGGGTCACCAAAATCAAAATCCTCTGCCCGAGGCAGCCCCGCTGGAAGATCAGGCTCCTCGGCGATGGCCGCTTTTTCCAGTAC
This sequence comes from Verrucomicrobiaceae bacterium, assembly GCA_947463285.1. Lineage (GTDB taxonomy): Bacteria > Verrucomicrobiota > Verrucomicrobiia > Verrucomicrobiales > Verrucomicrobiaceae > Prosthecobacter. The sequence goes on from CANHTV010000470.1 coordinate 2,700, forward strand.
CTGAGGCAGAGGCGCTGGATTGATGTCAGGCTTTGACGCGGGAGCCGTGAGACGCGTTGGCACCACCAAGCCACCGGAAAAGATCAACTTCATCGCATCCTCAACCGTCAAAGGCGCATCCGTGACCTGCTCGATGGGCACCACCAGCAGCAGTCCTGTCATTGGACTCAGCGCACCAGGCACAAACACAGCGGCGAGAATTTTATTCTGCTGCGGATCAAGATATTGCCCCGTCACAAAACCCAGCATCTTCATGTCACCCGCAGGGTAATCGACATAAACGACACGCTTAAAATTCTGCCGCCCACCCAGGCCACGAAAGCCGTCGATGACCTGCTTCATCGTCTTGTAGATGAAAGAAACCAAAGGCACTCGCACCAGCAGCCGATCCACCGCCGCCACGACACGCACGCCGAGGACATTGGTGGCCATGACACCGAGAGCAATGAAAACCACCACCGGAATCAGGAAACCGACAAATTTCACCACATCCCGGTAGCTGCTGCTGGAGAGGTCGATGACCGTTTTACCTTCCAGTTCATTGATTTTATTCGCGATGGAAGCGATCGCGGGCTCACTCCAACCATGCAGCAGATGATAG
>CANHTV010000471.1 GCA_947463285.1 Verrucomicrobiaceae bacterium
GGCCTTGCCATCGCGGCTTTCGGTCCAGCTTCCGCTGCGGTCGTAGTGGTAGTGATCGGCGATGGTGTCCAGCTTCTCATACACGAGCGGATTCAGCGTGCTGGAGTCCATGAGATGCGCACCGGGAATGAGATGCCAGAGATGGCCGGTGACGGTGTTGATGAAGAACATCTCGCCATTCGCATCCCAATCATGGCCCCAGGGATTCGTGGTGCCGTGGGTCAGCACCTCGACGATTTTCCGCTCGGGATGAAAGCGCCAAATGCCGCCCTTCATCGGGATGCGTTGCTCGTCTGGCGTTCCGGGCACACCGAGCCTGCCTGGGCAGGAATGCCCGCAGCGACCGTAAAGCCAGCCATCAGGGCCCCAGCGTAGGCCGTTGGCAAAGTTGTGGTAGTTGTCCTTCGCCACCGTGAAGCCATCCAGCACCACCTCGGGTTCGCCATCCGGGATGTCATCGCCATTGCGATCCGGGATGAAGAGCACCTGCGGCGGGCACATCAGCCAAACGCCGCCGCGCCCGACCTCCACGCTGGTCAGCATCTGCACGTCCTCGGTGAAAACCTTCCGCATCTCCGCCACACCGTTCCAGTCTTTGTCTTCAAGGATGATGATGCGATCCTTCAGCCCTAGGTCGAAGCGCTTCTGCCGCTCTGCATACGTGTAGTTCTCCGCCACCCACATCCGCCCCTTGGCATCCCAAGCCATGGCAATGGGATTTTGCACGTCTGGCTCAGCGGCAAAGAGTGTCGCTTTGAAGCCCGGCGGCAGTTGCAGCATCTTCAGCGACTCCTGTGGCGTCGGCGGCTGGGCATCACCGGGGTCGGAATTGTAGAGGGCAGGGAAGTCGGCACCCCAAAGTCTTGCAGCGCTCAGAATGAGTAGAGCGGCTGATGTTGGGAGAGAAAGGCTGGTCATGGTTAATGCCCAGCACCCTGAAACCTTCACCGCAGTACGGCAAGTAGGCGGTGATTCTGTTATTGAATTTGCATGATGGCGTGAAACTCACGAACCACGAAAGAACCAAGCTCAGTCTTACTGTGTGATCCGCCAAGTCAGTTCGATCCCCATCCCTGTGGGTAACGGTGTTACTGCACCGGTTGGGGTTTCCAGGATCGATGTTTGAGATGGAGCTTTTTCCATGATGAAACTTTTCGGTGATGCCGGAAATTGATAAAATTCAGGGCCATTGAAGCTCAAGAATCTCTCAAATAGGGTACTTCCAATGGCATAGAAAAGATCGACACCAGCCTCCTCAAACGCCATGGCATAGAGTTGCGGCGCACAGCCTCCGGTGAAGCAACCAGCGGCGCAGCCGCAGGCCATCGCCTTGGTCGTGTGCGGGGCACTGTCGGTACCTGCAAAAAACTTCTTTTGACCGATGGTCGTCACCGCTTTTCTCAGAGCATCTCGATCTTCTTCAAACTTCACGATAGGCAGGCAGTATAGATGATATTTGAGCCCCTGAATCAGATGCCCCAGAGTGAACAGCAAATGTTGAGGTGTGATGGTGGCTCCGACGTTTTCAGGTGCCGCAGCCACAAACTCTGCTGCGGTGCGTGTGGTGATGTGCTCACAGACAATGCGAAGCTGCGGATGTGCCTTGATAAGCTTCGGCATCCTTTCCTGATAGAAGCGCGTCTCAGCATTTTGTTGCGAATCAAGGTAATCTGGGCCGCTCAGGGCGTGTTGCTCACCGTGAATGCAAAGAATGATGCCGCATTCCTCCATGGCTTTGAAGACTTCACCGCCGATCAGATCATCCATGGGCAGGCCATGCTCAGCATTGGTAGTTCCGTGCGGTGGGTAATATTTGCATGCTTTTAAAAGTCCTGTTTCGGCACCTTCCCTGATCATCGCCGCAGTCGTTTGTCTGGTGAGGTAAAGCGGAACGATGAGTTGCTCAAAAGCTCCTGCGCCTGCTTCCTTTAATTCAGCCGAGTAGCTCTCGATGGATCTGCTGTCACTCGTCTCAGGGCCAAAAATACGTGCCACGGGAGGTTGTGTATTGGGCATGGCCAAAGCCCCGGCACAGCCCATGTCTTGGTGAGCTTTGATGTAAGACGATACTGAGGGGCCTTGACGAAAGTGCGTATGGAGATCAAACCAGCGGGTGAGTCGTAGGGACATAGCCCCGTTCTTAGCGTCAAGAAAAGGCAGCGGCAAGGAGTGAGCGCGTCCTGGAGTTTTGATTCGTGCTGCGTTCAGAGATCGTCGGTTGACTTTACTGGTGAAACAGTCGCTGCAGTTTTCTGTCCATAAAAAACCTGCCAGACATCACAACGTGAAGCTCTGGCAGGTGCTGTGAAACTATCCGAATTAAGCGCGGGAGATTTTTTTAAACTCTCGGGTCAGGCTGGTGAGGGAGTCTTCCACGCCCATGCGCTCCAGGCTGCTGGCTCCGACGAAGCCATCTGCACTCGTTTTGCTGAGGATGTATTCGACATCTTTGGGTGTGTTGATCGGGCCTCCATGGGTGAGGGTGAAAACATTTGGATTCACGCTCTTTGCTGCGTCGATGATGTCCTGTGTGACCTTGACGGTGTGATCCCAGCTGACGACGGCATTGGTGACGCCGATGCTGCCTCCGACGGTCGTGCCAACATGGGCGATGATAGCGTCCGCGCCATTTTTTGCCATCTTGATGGCTTCTTCAGGTGTGGCGACATAGACGATGCTGAAGAGGTCCATGCGGGTGGCTAGGCCGACCATTTCAAATTCCTTTTCCACGCTCATGCCAGTTTCCTCGAGTACGCCGCGAAAGTGACCATCCACGATCGTGTGGGTCGGGAAGTTATTCACGCCGGAGAAGCCCATCTCCTTCACACGGCCCAGCCAGTGCCACATGCGGCGGCGAGGATCCGTGGCGTGTACGCCGCAGACGACCGGGATTTCTTTGACGATGGGCAGTACTTCATACTCGCCGATCTCCATGGCAATGGCATTCGCGTCACCATAAGCCATGAGGCCACAGGTGCTTCCATGCCCCATCATGCGGAAGCGACCGCTGTTATAGATGATGATCAAGTCGGCACCGCCTTTTTCGATGAACTTGGCGCTGATCCCCGTGCCGGCTCCTGCGGCAATGATGGGCTCACCTTTGGCAAGTGTGGCCTTCAGGCGATCCACGACTTCTTGTTTCGTGTAGGGATTTCCGATTCCGGTCCAGATGTTAGGCATGGCGTTGTAGAGTTGGCAGTGGGTTGCAATAGTTGGCGATTGCTTGCAGTTGTTTTTAAACCACGGCAAACGTGCAAAGCATCAACAAAGCAAACAACTGCAAACTTCAGCCTA
>CANHTV010000472.1 GCA_947463285.1 Verrucomicrobiaceae bacterium
CTCGGCTGGATCGTCGCTGCGGTTATTCGTATTGCTCAAGGTTCTGCCACGGTGGCGATGCTGACGACGGCCTCCATCATGGCTCCCATGCTCACGACCACCGCTCTGGGCTGCCACACCTTGTATCTTTTCACCTCCATTGGTTTCGGCGCGATGTTCGGCTCCTGGATGAACGACAGCGGCTTCTGGGTCGTGAGCCGTCTCAGTGGCATGACGGAAAACGAGACATTGAAGACGTGGTCGCTCCAAGTCACCGCCGATTCGGTGATCGGTCTGCTCGTCACCTTGGTCTGTAGCAAGTTGCTACCGCTGGTTTGATGGCGTGCATGGTAACAGAATGAGCGCGTGTTACAGCGCCTTCTCCATCATGAAATCATCCATCACAAAGCCGCTGCCGATGTCGGTACACACGTCTTCGAGGAAGACAAAACCAGCGCGGCGGTAGGCGCAGATGGCGGGGTGATTGGCTTTGTTGACGCGGAGTTGTAGGCGGCTGGCTCCGAGTTCGCGGGCGCGGTCAGCGGTCCAGGTCAATGCCGCCGCTCCGAGACCGCGACCGTGCATTTCCGGGAGCAGGTAGAGCTTGTTGATGAAGCAGATGTCACTGTCCGGGTAACGCTCAAAGGACACGTAACCCACCGCCCCCTGAGCCTCGGCCTCGATGAGGGCAAACCAGACACCGCGCAGCTCCATCTCACGAGCCATCGCGCTGGGGTGGTACCAGATGGAGAGCATGTAGTCGATCTGCTTTTCACTGATGATGCCAGGGTAACAAGCTGGCCAGATACGCTGGGCCAGCTTTTGCACCATCGGCAGCTCATCGGCAGCGATGCGTCTGATGCGAGTCGCCGCAGGTTTTACCATGGTTTTGCCGAGTTGCTGGCTAGCCCATTCCAGCGCTTGTTGCCAGCGGTGCAGATCATCAGCGGGTGACAGGGTCTGGAGTCGGTAGCTGATTTCAGCCTGTGTCGGCTCAGCGATGCCTTCTTCACGGATCTGCTTCAGATCCGGCGGGAAATCAGCTGCTGGCAGGATCTCCTTCGCCAGATACCAGCAGGCCCAGGCCCGCCAGGTGCGCAGCTCCTTGTGCGGCTCCACCATGCGGGTGGCCAGATGCTGCCAGTGCCGGCGTGGGTTGCCGATGAATTGATCCGCAGGCCGGTGAATCAACAGCCAGGCCAGCGCCTGATACGGCAGTGGCCACCGTTGCAACACAGGCTCGTCAGCCTTTAGCGGACAGGCCAGTGCCCGATTCAGTAGCAGGATGCATTTGGCCGGGAAACCCGTCTGCCAGACCGTCTGCGCGTAGCGATGACAGGTTTCGTAAAACGCAGGCCCACGGTCTTGACCAAACGCATTCACCTCCGCCGCCTCGTAAGGTCGGTCGATCTCAGGCAGCAGAGGATGCGGCGCGTGGGGCAGGTTCACAGACTCAGCCCTCGTCTTCTTCCCATTCTTCCATGAGGCGGCCGAGCTTGCGTTTCAGGCCCACCTTGGCGGCCATGGACAGACGGTCGATGAAAAGGATGCCATTGAGGTGATCGATCTCATGCTGGAAAGCACGTGCCAGCAGGCCATCACACTCCCAGGTCTGAGTTTCGCCATCCAGCGTTTGAAAGGTGACTTTGATGTCCTCGCTGCGGCGAATGTCACCACGCAGGCGAGGGAAGCTGAGACAGCCCTCCTCATCCACAGCCTTGTCCTTGCCCAGTTCTAGCGTCGGGTTGAGGAAAATCACGGGCATGTGCTTCACCATGTCCACCCGCTCGCCATTGATGCGCAGGTAGGTCAGGCATTGGGGATTGTGTGAGACATCGATGACCGCCAGCTGCTTATCCACCGCCACCTGAGGTGCTGCGAGGCCCACGCCATTGGCATCGCGCATGGTTTCGATCATGTCCTCCGCGAGCTGGCGGATGGCAGGCGTGACCTCCGTGATAGCACGGCATTTGGCACGCAGGACGGGGGTAGGATAGCGGACGATTTTTAAAACCATGGTCGTAAGCGCATCGGCATACACCAGATTGCGCCGCCTGCCAGTCGAAAACCCCAGTAGCAGCACGCCCATGCCATGTTGCCAAGGCGGGTCTTGGCGCGTATCAAGGACGACTCGTTTCTGCTCATGCGCTACTTCCCTCTTTTTATTCGATACGGCAGCATCCTGCTGGCAGTGGCTGGCGTGTGGCAGATGACCCAGGTCTTGCAGGTCATCCGCGCTCAGGAAAACCCCATTCCGCCGCCGCCGGTGGCTCCACCGGAAAAACCCTTCCTGAAAGGCGTGGCCGCGACGGGTATCCTGGAATCAGCCGATGAGAACGTCAGCATCGGCACGCCGCTGCCAGGGCTGGTGACCAAGGTTTTCGTGAAGGTTTGGGACAAAGTCAAAGAGGGCCAGGAGCTGCTCCAGATCGACGATCGCGAGCTGCAAGCCCAACGCATCGGCCAGGAGGCCAGCATCGTCGTGAATCAGGCGAATGTGGAGATCGCCGAGGCCCAACTCGCCAGGGTGCAGGACATGCTGGACCGCCTAAAATCCATCACCGACCAGCGGGCTATCACCCAGGATGATCTTAAAAATCGCACCAACGATGTCATCGTCGCCAAAGCCCAATCAGCCCAGGCCAAGGCGCAACTGGCAGCGGCCAAAGCAGCCGTGAAACAGACCCAGTTGCTCATCGAGCGCCTCACCGTCCGCGCCCCTCGTTCAGGCACCATTTTGCAGGTCAACATCCGGGCCGGCGAATACGCCTCCTCGCAAAACAAGCAGGCCGCCATCACCCTGGGTGACGTGGAGATCCTGCAGGTGCGGGCGGATGTGGATGAGCAAAACGCCATGTCCGTGCGTCGTGAGCAGCCCGCGAAAGCCTTCCTCAAAGGTGACAGCCAGACGGCTTATGATCTGGAATTTGTGCGCATTGATCCCTTCGTCATCCCCAAGCAATCCCTTACCGGTGCGAGCACGGAGCGCGTGGATACCCGCGTCCTTCAGGTGATCTACCGTCTGAAAGTCCCGGCCAACAAGACACTCTATGTCGGCCAGCAGGTGGATGTTTTTATCGGTGAATGATTTTGCTTGATGCTGGAAGGGGTAAACCGCGATGGTACCCAGAACCAACCACCCCCTGAACCACCGTGCCTGAAAGCCCACCAAGCCCCACTTCAGAGACTGAGCCTCCTGCGATCACCCTGCTGAACCGGGGCAGACCTGCTGCAGCTCTGAGATCAGCCGCCGAGTCACTGAACCGCGCCCGCCAGCAGGCGGAAGATGATGATAAAGCCAGCGAGCAG
>CANHTV010000473.1 GCA_947463285.1 Verrucomicrobiaceae bacterium
AGCCCCCTCGGCGACGAACTCATTCGTGAGGGTGATTTTTTTAAACGTGATGTCAGCCGCTCCGGCGGAGGCGAGGGCAAGAAAAGGAAGTAACAGTCTCATGATGGGTGGGTAGGTAGTGAACAGAGCGGTCATCCGCATTCTTACAGAGGAAGCCGTCTGATCACGCCACTACGGTGAAGCGAAGTGAGCATCAGCGCGGGAACTTTTCCAAAAGCAGCCGCTCTGCCGTGGCGAGCTGCTCTTTCTGCGCCGGAGCATCGGCGTGGTTCTTCAGCTCGGCGGGATCGGTCTCGGTCAAATACAGTTCGCGGGCCACGACGGCCTTTGTCTGCCAGTCGCGCCATTCCGTGTAGCGCACGTCAGCCGTCCGGATGCTGTAGCCCATCGCCTTCGGGCGCTTGTCGGGCTCCCGATCATAATAAGCGGGCCGTGGATGCTGGGTGAACGCACCGAACTTCAGCCGACGCTTCGGATCTTTCAAAACAGGCACAAGGCTCTTGCCGTCCAAGCCCTCAGGCATGGGCAGCCCGCACAACTCGACGAGTGTGGGGAAGAGATCCACCAGCTCGGCCAGCGCCTTCGTTTTCGCACCGCGATGCTCTTCGCGCAGGTCGCTGATCAGCAGCGGCACGTGCGCATCAAACTCAAAGTCCGAGGTCTTCCCCCATAAGGAGTGCTCGCCGATCTGATAGCCATGATCAGCAAAGAAAACGATGATCGTGTTCTTCGCCGCGCCGCTCTGCTCCAGCGCCTCCAAAACCTTGCCGATCTGCGCATCCATGTAGCTGATGTTCGCGAAGTAGCCGTGCCGCATCTCGGCAGCTTGATCCAGGGATACTGGCTTCTGCTTTGTCACCGGCCCCAGCACCTCCGTGCTCTGATGAAAGGCGATCTCCGGCGCGCCTTCAGGCCGCGCACCATTAAGCGGTGGCAGCTTCGCGCGTTCGTAGAGATCCCAGTACTTCTTCGGCGCATTGAAAGGCGCATGTGGCTTCCAAAAACCCACAGCCAGGAAAAAAGGCTCATCCTTCACCTCCGTCATCACCTTCACTGCCTCCGCTGCTACGCGACCATCATAATACGCCTCGTCCGGCACATCGTAGCATGACACGATGCCCTGTTCCGGATAGCCACGACCAAAGTTCAGCGTCGCCAGATTCGGCGGCAGCTCGCCCGTGATCTGCGGCGTGTCAGCGCCATGATTCGAGTAGTGCAGGAACTCATCCGCACTCCATGAGCGGCGATCCCCCTTCACCGCCGTGTGCCAGTTATGAAAAATCTTCCCCACGCATCGGGTCGTGTAGCCCTGCTCTTTGAAATGCAGCGGCAGCGTCGTCACATCCGGATTCAGCTCACGAAAATGCGTGCCGTTGTTCCACAGCTTCAGCGTGTCCGGCCTCCGCCCCGTAAGCAGCGACGAACGCGAAGGATTGCACACCGCCTGCTGACAATAAGCCCGCTCAAACAGTACACTCCGCTTCGCCAGTCGATCCAAGTTTGGCGTCAATGCCGCCGATCCATAGCACCCCATCTCTGGCCGGAAATCATCCGCCATGATGAACAACACATTCGGTTTGGCCGCATGAAGAGAAGAAGCAATGAAAAAGAAGAGAAGCCAGCGCATGAATGCTGAGAACGCAGGCCAGCGAGCCTTGCTTGCGCCTCAATCACTTCATCTGCACTCGCTTCACTTCCTCGACCACAGGCACCTCTTGATTCATGGTATCGTAGAGACCCTTCAGCCGCTTGACCTCGGCAGGATGTGCTGCTGACACATCCTGCTGTTCACCGGGATCATGGTTCAAATCAAAGAGCTGCATCTTGGCTGGCTCAACGCCGCTCGCGAGTCCAGGATAGGCGTCGAGGTTGTATTGCTCCATGGGGGCAAGAATCGTCACCCCATCAGGCAGACGCGGATCATGCCAGCGCCCCGTAGCATCAGGCTTCAGTTTCATCTGATTCGCAGGCAGCACATGCAGCTTCCAGCGGGCATCACGCACGGTGGCCAGCTTTGAGTTCTGCTGTCCAAAAATCACCTCATGAGGCGATGCCCCACGACCTGCCAGCACGGGCATCATGTCTTTGCCATCCAGAATCCTTGCATCCGGCACAGTCGCACCAGCCGCCACTGTCGCGGTGGTAAAAAGATCCATCATGACCGCCATTTCATGGATGACCTGTCCGGCTGGGATCTTGCCGGGCCAGCGCGCGAGCAAGGGTACCCGATACGCGCCCTCCCAGTTCGTGCCTTTCATACCACGAAGCCCACCACAACTGCCACCAAACCACGCGCCATTGTCACTGGTAAAAAACACCAGCGTGTCATTCTCCACACCGGCCTCTTTCAGGGCATCCAGCACACGGCCCACACTCTCGTCCAAATCCATCAGCACATCACCATACAGGCCCGCACCACTTTTTTGGTAATGCTTTTCAGAGGCAGCCAGAGGCTTGTGCGGCATCGCTTCGGCAAAGTAGAGAAAGAAAGGTTTGGCCGCATGACGCTTGATGAAATCCACCGCTCGATCCGTGTAGCGCTGCGTCAGCGTTTTCTGCACGACAGGATACTCCACCACCTTCGTGCCTTCCAGCACCTGCACGGGCCGCATATCATTGGAGTAAGGAATGCCATAGTAGGAATCAAAGCCGCGCTCCGTCGGCAGCGATGCCGCATGATGACCAAGATGCCACTTCCCCACCATGCCCGTGGCATAGCCTGCTAATTTCAAGACCTGGGCCAGCGTGATCTCTGACTTCGGCAGAGCCAGGGCATCCGCTGCCGGACCTCCATCAGGGGCTGGGTTCTGCGTCATGCCGCAGCGGAAAGGATAGCGCCCCGTCATGAGCGACGCCCTCGTCGGCGCACAAAATGGTGCGGGAGTATTAAATTGGGTCAGCCGCGCACCTTCAGCAGCCATCTGATCCAATCGCGGAGTTTTAAACTTCGGATGGCCATAGCACCCTAGATCGCCATACCCCAGATCATCTGCCAGGATGACAACTACATTCGGACGTTGAGCCGCAAACGTGATGCTGGCGAGAAGTAGAAAGCAAAGGAAGCGCATAACCAGCATCAACGAGCCTCAGCTCCATTCCTCTCAAGCCATAATCCCGCGTCGCTAAGCATTCTTTGACAAACGTAAATCACGCGAATTCTCCAAACGAAGATCTGACGGCGATTGCCCGCTCCAGGCCTTGAAGGCCCGTGAAAAGTGCGCCGAGCTTTTATAGCCCAGCTCCGCCGCCCCCCCCTTCACCTGCGCATCAGGCTGGCGCAGCTTG
>CANHTV010000474.1 GCA_947463285.1 Verrucomicrobiaceae bacterium
AAACTGCTGTTCTCAAAGGCATCCTTCAGGTTTAGATTTTAGCATTCGACGCTGGTTCAAGCACCTGAGCTAAACGTCAAAAAGCTCACCGCTTCTTCATCAGGTCGCGCAGAATAGGGTTGGGAAAGCGGCGGCTGGGGGTGATGGCGTAGAAGGTTTCTTTGATCTGCGGGAACTTGTGACGCTCCACCAATACACCACTCTCCATCTCATCTTTGACGACGACGGGGGGCACAAGGGTGACGCCTGAAGTTTCGCGGGCCATGAGACGCAGCATCGCCATGTCATCGACCTCGGCGGCGATGATGGGACGGATCCCGGTTTGGTCCATGAGCACGTCAAAGGCCGCGCGGATGCTGCTTTCCAGGCTTGGGAGAACGATGGGCGTGGTGCGCAGATCCTCGGGAAAGCGAAAGGGCTTCATGCCGCGTTTTTTATGCCCGACCAGGCTCACAGACTGCTCATCAAGCAAGTGGCTGTGCCAACCGGTCTCGGCATCTCGGCGCACGGGTGTATTGGAAAGCACGACATCAAGAGTGTGAGCTTGCAGCTGCCCCAAAAGCTCACGTTGAGTGCCGGAGTGGATGATGAGTTCCACATCATCACGCGTGATGAGTGGGCGCAAAAAGGTGAGCTGGAAGTTTCGCGACAAATTAGATGCCGCGCCGACGCGCAGGAAGCCACGGCTGCGTTTGGCCCGGTTTTGCAGCAGGTCGGTGAGCTCCTCGCCACTGCGGAAGATGGAGTCCGCATACTCCAGCGCGATCTGGCCGGCCTCGGTGAGTATGAGAGCCTTGTGTTTCCGCTCAAACAAGGGCTGGCCAAGGTTTTCCTCAAGGCTGCGAAGCTGCACGCTGAGTGCCGATTGTGAGAGCTTCAGATGCCGCGCCGCCCTTGTTAGACTGCCCTCGTGGGCGATGGCGCGAAAGTAGCGAAGGTGATGATAATTGAGGAATGCCATGACAAATCATACATTTAGCAAAACGAACGATGCATGGCAAAACATGAATTGGAGAGAAGTGATTAAAATGGCCACAGCTTGCGGCATCGAATCCAAAATCCCATGAATCACCTTCCTCTGACGACTCCCGCCCTGCTTGAAGCTTCCGAATGGATAACACCCATTTTACTCATCACCCTGATCGCGTTCACCATGCTACTGAGGCATGGAAAACAAGCAGCGGAGGGGGCAGCTTGGGTTGCGCGAGTCTATGCTGCCGCTGCGGTTTTACTGACCATCGGTGTGACGCTTGCGGGCCCCATGCGCATTGAGCTTGCGACCTTGGGGCCTGCGAAACTGGCCTTTCTCATCGATCCGCTCTCCGCGCTGATGCTGGTGCTGGTGAGCTTTCTCGGCATCATCGTGACGCGCTACGCGATCCATTATCTCGACGGTGATGCGGGACAGGCGCGTTTCTCACGCTGGCTGGTACTGACGCTCAGCAGCGTGCTGATGCTGGTGATTTCGAGCAATCTGCTCATATTCACCTCAGCATGGATCGCCACGAGCTTGAGCTTGCATCAACTGCTCACCTTTTATCGCGAGCGGCCTGCAGCAGTAGCCGCTGCGAGGAAAAAATTCATCATCAGCCGACTTGCGGACGTCTGCATGATCACAGCACTGGTCTTCGTGTGGATCGGGCATGGCACGTGGGAGTTTCATGAGCTTTTTGCGAATCCTGTGGGTCCGCATTCGGGACTGGTGGCCGGGTTCCTCGTAGCAGCGGCGATGCTGAAATCGGCACAGTTCCCCTTCCATTCCTGGCTACCAGACACGTTGGAGACACCGACACCTGTATCCGCGCTGATGCATGCAGGCATCATCAATGCAGGCGGTTTCCTCATCGTTCGTCTGAGTCCGCTGGTGACACAGTCCACAGGTGCGCTGAACACGCTGGCCCTGCTCGGAGCCTTCACGGCGCTTTTTGCCAGTGTGATCATGATGACGCAAACGAGCATCAAGAAGTCACTCGCGTGGTCCACGGTGGCGCAGATGGGCTTCATGATGCTGCAATGCGGCTTGGGTGCCTTTGCGCTGGCAATGATGCATATCGTGGCTCACTCGCTCTACAAGGCACATGCATTCCTGAGCAGCGGCAGCGTGGTGAATCTCTCCCAATCATCATGGACTCCGGTAGGCAGACCAGCAGCGCATCCTCTGGTGGTTATGGGCTCCCTCGCGGTATCCGCGACGGTCGGCTTTGGCATCGCGTCCTTGCTGGGCGTTAGCCTGCAAAGTGATCCAGGTCACATACTGCTCATTGCGGTCTTCATCATGGCGATGTCTCACCTGCTGTGGACGCTGTGGAGCAGCAGCATGAGGCAAAGGCTCATCTTGCGCGGGCTCGGCATCGTGGTGGCGGCCACAGCGGCCTGTTTCACGCTGCACGCGGCCTTTGAGCAGCTCCTCGCTCCCAGCCTGCCGGCCTATGCACCGCTGCGAAGCGTTGTGGAATATGCGGTGATGATCCTCGTGGCGCTCCTCTTTCTGGCTGTCCTCGTCTTTCAATCTCAACTGCCAGCCTGGGCCGCACGTCCATCCTTCCAGCGCCTCTATGTGCATGCCAGCAATGGCTTTTACCTCGGCACGCTCTTCAACAGGATCTCCCGTTAATTCATCGCCTAAATCACTTCACCCAGCCTCTCTCATGACCACGACAATCGAAGCACCGACTGAATTCCAAGCCATCGCCCAACCTGTCGTCATCGCGACGGACAAACCGAACTGGCTGCGGCATGCTCGCAACTCCTGCCTGCGCGTACCGCCGCTGTGGCCGCTGCAAAGTTTCGTGGCAGTAAACCCCTTTGTCGGCCTGACCGGCAAGACGTTTTCAGAGGTATGCGGACTCATGCAGCGCGTTACTCACGAGAGCATGCTGATGAGCGTGGATTACTTCCGCCAGCAGGTGGCGCGCGGCCGCATCACCACTCAGGACCTCACCACCGCGATTCAGCGCAGGGGCGCGGAACTCACTTCCACGGATCTGCTAACCTGGCTTGAAAAGCCCGAGCATCAGCCTATGGGGGGAGTTAAAAGCTTCGCCGATGTTGCCACGGCGCGCTTTGGTGGTCGCTGGAGTCTGCTCATCACTGAGGAGATCTCAAAATGGTGCGCTGCCTACTTTGATGAAGGACAGTCAGCCTGGCGCATGCCCTGGAAGAAGCAGGCTCTCTTCGCCGCTTGGAGACAGGCATCGCTGATTGATGCCACACCAGAGTTCGTCGGTTTTAAAGGCTTCCGCAAGCTCGTCACGAGCCTACCTGAAAGCACGAC
>CANHTV010000475.1 GCA_947463285.1 Verrucomicrobiaceae bacterium
CACTCGATCGCAATCGGGAGCTTCTCAAGACAGCTCGTGAGGAGATATACAAAATGGTCGATGACGTTCAGTTGCCCGTTTATATTTGGGAACCTCCAGCAGACAAAGCTACGGCTTATCCAAAAGCTGTAGCCGCCTTTTTTTTCAGTAGCGGTTGGGACAACGGTCAGGTAGCTCAATTTGCTCCTCACTGTGTCTATCTCGCTTCACGAGGCATGACGACTTTTGCTTTTGATTATCGTGTCGCCAATCGCCAGAAAGGCGGTCCGCTAGAAGCCATGTCCGATGCACGCTCGGCCATCCGCTGGTTGCGCATGAACGCAGTCGAGCTGGGTATCAATCCGGGAAAAATCGTCGGTATTGGTGGAAGTGGCGGCGCCCATGCACTGACCTCCACGTGCATGCTGCCAAAGTTTGATGATTCATCAGAGGCCAGCAGAGGCAACAGCCCGGTTCCCAATGCTCTCGTGCTTTTTAATCCGGTGCTGGATACCTCCAAAAAAGGTTTTGGCTTGGAGCGGTTCCCGGATGCTGGCATTGCGAAAGATGCCAATCTCATTCGCGCCATCGACAAAGGTCTGCCGCCAATGCTGATCATGCATGGCACAGCTGATCGCGTCGTGCCTTTTGGCGGCAGCTATGAGTTCGCCAAGAAGTCATCGAAGAAGAAAAACTTCTGCCGTTTGATCGAATTCGAAGGCCAGGGACATGGTTTCTTCAATTTCAATCTCTCCTTTGAGATGTATGAGGCCACACTTATGGCGATTGATGAATTCCTGGTCGAGCTTGGCTTCGTCGAGCCTGATCCTGAGTCAGGTCTGAGTCGCATTGACTAATCAGCCGGACGCTTAAGGACACTCGCTGAAACCACCCCACGGATGTGGATGATGTGCCGAAATACTCCTTCACCACGGCAGAGTGTCAGTAAATCACAGTCTTTACCCCATTGATAGGTCAGGGGTCAAAATGGATATTCCAGCCTTTGTAACTTAACTTGGCTTCTTGGGCAAAGGCCAAACCGGCGAAAGTGCTGCGCAAGCTGGTGGATCAATAGCGACCACATTTCAGCCTTTAGTGCTGCAAGCCTACTCATTTATTCAATACCCCAGCGAGGTGCCGATCTGATAGATGCCGAAGGCGAGAAGGTAGGCGGTACCGCTCATGTAGCCGAGCTGAAACCACATCCAGCCCCAGGAATTGGTCTCACGCTTCACGATGGCCATGGTGCTGACGCATTGCATGGCGAAGACGTAAAAGACCAACAGGCTGATGCAGACGAGCGGTGAATAGACGGGCTTGCCGTCGGCACGCTTTTCAGCACGCAGATGATCACGCAGCGGGGTCATGTCTTCTTCATCTTCCGATTCCACGGCATAAACCACGGCCATGGTGTTCACGAAAACTTCGCGGGCGGCAAAGCTGCCGATGAGTCCGATGCCGATTTTCCAATCATAACCGAGAGGCTTGATGAGCGGCTCGATGAGATGCCCTGCCCTGCCTGCGATGCTTTGCTCCAGACGCACCGAGGCATCAGGCGAGTCTGATTTGGGATAGGTCGAGGCCGCCCAGATGAGGATGGAGATGCCGAAAATAACAGTCCCGGCGCGCAGCAGGAAGGCTTTGGCCCGCTGCCAGACGAGCAGGAAAATGCCTTTCAGCGAAGGCATCTTGTAACTGGGCATTTCCAAAATCATCGGCGCATTGGTTCCACGCATGACGCCTTTATTGAAAAGCCAGGCAAAGAAAAACGCCCCGAATGTTCCGAGCGCATACAGGCTGACCATGATGGCGGCTTTTACCCAGATGGAAACGGTGTCCGGCATGAACGCGCTGATCAGCAGCAGATAAACCGGCAAACGTGCCGAACAACTGGCCAACGGTGCCACAAGGATGGTGATGAGCCGATCTTTCGGACTGTCAATCGTGCGGGTGGCCATCACCCCAGGAACAGCGCAGGCATAGGAGCTGAGGAAGGGCAAAAAGGCTTTCCCGTTCAGCCCAACGATGCTCATGAGTCGATCCATGATGAAGGCCAGACGGGCCATGTAACCCGTGTCCTCCATGATGCCGATGAAGAAAAACAGGATCAAAATCTGCGGAAGGAAAATGACCACCCCAGAGACGCCGTTGATGGCTCCATCGACGATGAGATCCCGCAGATCACCCGGCGGCATGATGTCGATCACCCAAGAACCCAGCGCTGCAAAAGCAGCCTCGATCCAGCCCATGGGACCCTCAGCGACCTTGAAAATGAGGTAAAAAAGGAAGACCAAAAAGGCTAGGACCGTCAAACCGCCCAACCAAGGATGCAGCAACCAACGGTCGAGCTTTTGGGTGAAGGTAGGCACTTCCTGGTCCGGCCGCACCAGCACGTCACGGCAGAGTTTTTCGATGGCTAGGTAGCGATCATTGACCAGCTGATCTTCCCAACCCGGATTGGCAGCCTCCAGAGCCTGACGGCCCCGATGGATCTGCCCCAGATGCGCGTCCTGAATGCCAGCGCGTAGCGGATCATGGTCGGAGAGCAGGTAAAGAGGCTCAAGCAGTGAAGTCTTCTCATGCACAGCACCTGAAAGCAAAAGCTCGGCACGAATGCCGTGCAGCGCCGCGCGGATTTCTTCAGGAAGAGGCGCGGAATGCCAGCGAGGCCTGGGCAGGTCCTCACGGGACATGGCGGCCTTCAGCTCCAGGATGCCTTTGCCTGTCGTCGCCTGGATCGGCACGACGGGCACACCCAGTTCCTCTGCCAGCTTCGGGACATCAATCCGCCACTGTTTCTGCTCAGCAATGTCGAGCATGTTCAGAGCGATGACGGTAGGCAGACCTAGTTCCAGGATCTGGCTGGCCAAGTAAAGATTGCGCTCCAGATTGGATGCATCGACGACGACCACCACGCGGTCAGGTTTCGGCGTGTCGTCGCGGCGTCCGAGCAAAACGTCACGCAGGACGGCTTCGTCGGGACTACGGGCATTCAGGCTGTAGGCACCGGGCAGGTCGATGACGCGCAGCTTTTGGCCGTGCTGGCTCCAGCACTCGCCGATTTTTTTCTCCACGGTGACGCCAGGATAGTTCGCCACTTTCTGGCGCAGCCCGGTCAGCAGATTGAAGAGGGTCGTCTTGCCGGAGTTCGGATTCCCGACGATGGCCAGCAACGGAGGAGCCGATGCACTCATGCCTGGGTGATGAGAATATGCGCAGCCTCGTGATTACGCATCGCCAGATGAGAACCGCGGACCGTGATTTCAATCGGCTCACCCAATGGGGCACGGCG
>CANHTV010000476.1 GCA_947463285.1 Verrucomicrobiaceae bacterium
ATCGTCTGAGCGCAGATGAGCGCAAAGCAGAACTCGGTGAGTGGCTGATCCGCTCCACGGATGGCGGCCTGACTTGGTCAAAAAGGTTGCCAACTCTCGTTAATAGCCCTCACGGACCGATTCAGTTGAAGGATGGGCGACTGCTCTATGTGGGCAAGCAGCTCTGGACTACAGAAAAAAAGGTTGGAGTCGCTGAATCCAAGGACGATGGATTGACTTGGCAGTGGTTGGCTGAAATTCCCACACGCCGAGGTGATGATGCTACCAAAAGTTATCACGAGCTTCACGCTGTCGAAGCCAATGATGGAACCATCATTGCTCAGATTCGAAATCATAATCCCGTCGATGCAGGTGGCACTTTGCAGACAGAATCCAAAGATGGTGGCAAAACTTGGACATTGCCACACGCGGTGACTTTTGGGTTGCCCTCTCATCTTCTACGCCTTCGTGATGGGCGTCTGCTGATGACCTATGGTCATCGCCGTGCACCGTTCGGAAATCAGGCCCGCATCAGCAAAGATCACGGCGCGACATGGAGTGAGCCAGTGATTTTATCTGGCGATGGCAAGGGTGGAGATCTTGGCTACCCAAGTACCGTCGAGTTAGCGGATGGCACGCTGCTGACAATCTGGTATGAAAGCATGAAGGAAACGAAGCTGGCCGTCCTTCGTCAGGCCATATGGAAGATTCGCTGATCTATTCAGGCCAGCGATTTGCGGCGCACTGGCTTTTTTATTCCTTTAACCGCAGGCCGGCTGGGTTTGGCCGGAGCAGGTGAAGAGTGATGCTGAGACTCCTTCAGAGTTCGCAATTCCTTCTCGACTTCAGCCAGACGACGAGATGTGGAATCCAGCTTCTTGGCGACCAGTCGGGCCACAAATTCAAACAAAGCCGCGTGGAAAGCAGGGTCTTCTTCGCGCGGATGGATGTCCTGAAGGAACTTCTGATCAACAGCCAGACACAGTGCGCGGCTGCTGGCAATGACGGATGCCGCACGCTTGTCCTGATTTACGAGAGCCAGTTCTCCAAAGACTTCTCCCACCCGTGAGATGTAAGCCACTTTTTTTCCTCCCACACGCACCTCCAGCTCGCCATTGAGCAGGATGTAGATGCGGCTATCGATCTTTCCTTCCTGAATGATGACATCTTCTTTGTCACATTGCAGGAGACTGGAGGAGGTGAGCACATCGTCTAGCTGCTCGTCGCTGAAACTATTAAGGAAGGGCACCGAATTAAGCGGTGCTGGCAGGCGTCCCTCCTCATGAATGTAGGCATACTCTTTCATAGTGATCACTGAGTATTTCACGTCGCAGCCCATCTGAACAAGAGTAATCCTACCAGAGCGTCACTTTTTTCAAGGACGGCCTCTCATAGTCTAGGAGCGATTTTGCCATCGACATACAAGTGTGAAGCCGCTTCGTTAGGAGTTGATGTCTTCATTTCGCTGCACCGCCCTTCTTACCTTATTGCTGTCTCAGCTCTGTTTTGCCCAAACAACGAAGGATACCAAGATCAAACTCGGTGTCCGTAGCCCCATTTCTTTCCAGGCTACGACACCAATGGCATCACCTGAGCAGCTCAAGATGCGTCTCCGCGCCTCTGAAACGCCCGGCGCTTTGGATTTGAGCATGGAAAAGTTCGAAGTGATTTTGCCCAAAGCCTACAATAAGGAGGAGCCTCACGGCCTCTTCATCTGGATCAGTCCCAATGATCAATGTGCGCTGCCAGCAGATTGGGAAAAAGTGCTTTCCGATGAAAAGCTGATTTTCATCGGAGCTTTGAAGTCAGGAAACACTCGTGAAACGATGGATCGCATGCAACTGGCAATCACGGCTAACGATCAGATGCGCCAGCTCTACAACATTGATCCCGCTCGTGTTTACATCAGTGGGCATTCGGGAGGTTCCCGTGTGGCTTCGATGCTGGCCGTAGCCTACGCGGACATGTTTAGCGGTGCGGTCTGCTTTATGGGAGTGAACTTCTTTTTTCCAACCCAGGCCAAGGATGGCACCATGTATGAGGCCCGCTACATTCCACATCCTGAGATTGCGACTTTGGCTCAGAATGAATCTCGCATTGTGCTGGTCACTGGCAGCAAGGATTTTAATCTCGACAACACGACTGCCATTTATGAGCAGGGATTTAAGGCGAATGACTTCAAGCATGTGACACTCTTAGACATCCCTGGCCAGGGACATGGAGCCCCTGACAAAGGATGGTTCAAGAAAGCCTTGAACTATCTGGACAAAAAAAAGTGAAGCTGAGTTGGCTTAAGCAGCGCTCTTCACATGTGCCCAGCAGTGGACATGAGGTTCGCCGCGGAAGAACCAAATCATGTTTGGCCCTTCAATCTGCCAGACATCCCAGACGCCATCATTACCGATGTCCTGGTTCTTATAATAAGCCAGATGGAGGTTATCAAAGCCTCCTGACTCAATGTATTTCATGGACTCGGTGGCATCCTCCGCACGAAATGGGGCCAATAGATCTTTGAGCACCGTTCGCACCAGATTCTTTTGATCTGCGCTCAATTCAGTCATCGGAATGCCATCAAGCCCCTTGCTCTTGCCTGTGAGCGTGACGGTATCGTTGCCTTCTTCATCGCGGCTGCTTTCACACAGGGCTAAGACGCGTTGCTTGGCATCAAGAGCTTGGAAGACCTCGTTGGCACGTTTGGCCTGAAACCAGTAAGCATTGCCTTCATGTGAAGGGCCTTCATTAAAGCTTTTGGATGCGTGGCCGTAGAAGATCGGTCCACCGAAAGCTGTGCCCGCTTCAGAATCACCATCACAGCGTCGGGTGCAATGACGACCTGTGAACACGAATTCGGATTTATCCGTGCCAGGAGTGCCGAAGATAGCGATAGAAGCGCTCGCAAAGCCTCCGTCACGCTGATTGTCTTGGTCAAACTGCCGCCAGACTTCCTTCTTATATTCCTCGCTGTGCAGCTTATCAAAGATTTGACGAACCAGATCCTGCTGGTCTGCTTTGAGTACATCTTTGAGGCGTTTAGGACGGATGTGCCAGTTATTATCCACTTTCAGTCGCAGCGGATGATCCCAAGGCAGACAAATGTGGGAACGTTGTGCCTCATCAAGACTGTCATAGAGCTGGCGCACCAATGTTTCTGAGGCGAACTGTGGTGCCGCCTCAGCGAGAGAGGAACCCAGCCAGCCTGCACTTAAAGCTTGAGCACCTTTTTGAATAAAGCGGCGACGAGAGTCAACTTTGGGTAGGAGATGTTCCATAAAGGGATG
>CANHTV010000477.1 GCA_947463285.1 Verrucomicrobiaceae bacterium
ACCTCGTCCTTCTCCACAAAGAAGCGCGGGGCTTGCAGGCGGACCATGAGGTTCTTCCGCGTGATGACCTCCACCGTAGCCTCACCGACCTGGGTCTGCGGGCCCATGACCCAGGAGCGCAGCTTCCAGGTGGTGAGGTTCTCCGGCAGAGTAAAATTCAGCTCGCCTACGCCCTTCGCATCCGTGACGAAATCCGCCACCCACACCGCGCTGTCGGCGAGGTTCGTGCGGATCATGGGCTGGGAGCCGGTTTCTTCGCCACCACTACCAGCGGGGGAGGCTGGTGGTGCAGCATAAGCAACGCGACTACTGGCAGCATCAGCCTCCATGACAGGAGCCGCCATCGCAGCCATCGGCATGGCGGATTTTCTGAGTTCCTTGCCACCAGCAAAACCACCGCTTGCCATTTCCTGAACAGAACTTTGCGCCATCTCATTTCCAAACACCCCAAGCACATCCATCCCCATCTCGCCCTCTTTGAGCATCCCGGTCTGCGCCTCACGCAACGAGTCCGCCACCTGCGGATAATGACTCCGCTTCCAGCCCCAGAAGAAAGGCCGGATGTCCTCCTGATTGCTGCCGCCAGAGATGTATTCGAGCGCCTTGTCATAGGCCGTGAGCACGACCTGACCGGTGAAAGGCTTCCCATCCGCATCCTTGACCCGCACCTTGACCTTTGATCCCTGACCCGGCAAATACGTCTCCGCGTCCGGCATCAGTTCCACCGTGGCGATTCGCTTCTTCGGCGGCACGACGATTTGCCGCGTGACCTGATGCACCTTCGCCTCGCTGACGGTGTAGGCGTCGATGAAAAGATTCGGCTGATCCGCATCCGTGAGCTTGAAGCGATGCGTGGTGCTTTTGCCTTCGAGTTTGAGCCAGGTTGGCTCGGGATAGGTGCCGTTCTGCGTGCGCAAAAACAGCGCCACGGTGCTGCCGGGACGGTTGGTGTTGATCGTGATCTCCACTTCCTCACCGGGCGCGTGTTCGTCCTTCTCGGTGATGAGTTCGAGGTCATCAAAGCGGAAACCTTTCCCCTCATCGAAGCCCTCGCCACGCACGGTGAAGAAGGTCGTGCCTTCGATCTCGTGCCCGGCTTCATCTTTGAGCTTCGCGGAGACGCGGTATTGGCCTCCACGGGGGAAGGTGAGGCGTGTGATCGAGGCGTTCTCGCTCATCTCGCGGAGCGAGATGGCTACTGTATTGACAACCTCTTCGCTCGGTGTCCCATCCTTCCCATAAGTCACACGATACAGCAGCAGTTCACCCGTGGCCTTCACCTCACGACCATCCAGCGTGCGAGCATGGATGCTCACACTACCGCTGTCCCCGGCGTCGTAGTAACCACGATCCAGCGAGACATAGACTTCAAAGGGTCGACGAGCCGCGAGCACGCTGCCTTTGCCAAAGATGGTGCGGCGGGAGGCATCCGTGACTTCGGACTCGATCTCGTAGCGGTGGTCTTCTTTGCCGTGCAGTTCATTCGCCAGCGTGGTGTCGATCTTCACGCTGAGGGTGCCGTCTTCTTTGAGTGCGGCTTCACCTTCGGCCACGAGTTCGGGTGGATCACTCTGCCAGTGAATCCATGGATAACGCGGGATGCAGAAGCACCAGTTCCGAGCGCCGGGATACCAATCGTAATAACTCGCGCGCCAGCCATAGCCGCTGCCGAAGAGCCAGTCCCAGCGCCCCATCGGGAACCAGCGATCTGTGTGCGCGCTGCGCTGCACTTTGTATTTCACTTTTCCCTGCTTCACTGGCCCACCGAAGTAGTAATCCGCCTTCACCTTCACCTCAAAGCTATCGCCGAGCGCCACCGGCTTGTCAGGAGCCTCGACCTTCACTTCAAACTCGGGTTTCTTGTATTCTTCGACGCGGAACTGGTGCTGCCCGAGGTGCTGATCTCCTCCCAAGGCACGCTTCAAAACAAACTGGATGCTGTATTGCCCGAGTGTCGCTTCATCACCGAGAGTGATCGAGTCGTTGATCGCACCACTGTCATCCGCCTTGTAGGTCTTCTTCAGCAACTCCTCGCCACGCGGATCGTGGATCGTGACCTGAATAGAACTGCCCGCGAACTTGTTCGTGGGCAGTTTCGGATCATAACCGACGAGGCGTGCCCAAGCCTTCCACTTCACCTCCTGATTTGGTCGATACACCGGACGATCCGTGATGGAGTAGAGGCGTGACTGCTCCGCGAAGCGCTCGCGGCTGTCATTGAAATAGATGCCTTCGAATCCCAGGAAGGCCAACCGTCCATCGGCAGCGCTGGCGCGGATGAGCCACTGATATTCGTTCACCTTGCTGTCCGTGACTTTGACCTGTCCGTGCTCGTCGGTGGTGGCTTGGATGTCATTGAATTGGTAGAGTCGCTTCTCACGATTCAGCAAGCCTGGGCGGCCCCAGTCCTGTTTGTAGCCGAAGAACTTCACCGTGATTCCTGGCACAGGTGCTCCCGTCACCGCATCCGCCACGAAGTAATGCGCCGCGTTCGCCTGCATCGTCTTCACGATCACCAAGCCTTCCAGCCAAAGCAGCGCGCGAGTCTTGTTGTCGCCTTCAAAGGTGCCTTCGACGAGATAAGCTCCAGCCTCCTTGAGCGGTGTCGGCACCTCCACTCGCTTGTCCCAGTGATTCGCCCGTGGTTCGAGATCCTGTGTCCACTCGGCGACAGGCTTGCTCAGATACTTGTCGCCATCCTTCTCTAGAAGCCGCTGGCCGATAGCTGAGACATTCGTCTTCTGCCAGTCCTGCTCCTGCGGCTCGCCACGCAGGTAAGACTCTGTGTCAGCGAGCAGCTTCGCCACATCCACCTTGCGGGCGCTGAGGCTGATCTTCTTGGCATTACGGAAGACTAGCTGGAGCTTGGCTTCCTTTCCTGCAGGCATGGCCACCTGCGGCTCAAAGCGGCCCCAGTTCCCGGTGATCTGATCGAGCTTGGATTGCCGTGCCTTTTTCTGATTTGCATCGTCTTCGAGTTCGATGGCCTTGATCAGCGCCTCGGCAGCTCGGGCATACTGACGGCGGTCGCTGAACTCATCGGCGATCTCTTCCCATGCGGAGATTCGCATTTCGGCGGGCGCTGTGGCTGTTTCCGCCAGTTCACGGTAGAGCTTTAGGAAATTCCATTCTTCCGGAAGTTTGAATCGCTTCGGCCCGGTTGCGAGCTTGGCAATTGTTTCGTCGTCTGCCAGAGCATGAAGAGTGGTGAGGCTGCTTTTCGTGCTGCTTTCATCTTCACCGGCATCAAA
>CANHTV010000478.1 GCA_947463285.1 Verrucomicrobiaceae bacterium
AAGGAAATCGGGGTTGCAACCCCGCTGATCGCAAGCAATGTAACCACTCCAACAGAACGCGGGGTGGAGCAGCCCGGTAGCTCGTCAGGCTCATAACCTGAAGGTCACAGGTTCAAATCCTGTCCCCGCTACCAATGAAGGCCGTGACGTAAGTCACGGCCTTCACCTTTTTAAACTCGTGTGCGTTTGGAGATTTGGCGCTCAATGCCCATGGCTCATAAGCCCATGAGTGGAATCACAGATTCAAATCCTGTTCGTGCAATTACAAATCTTCATCTTCATGCCTGCCGCTGACGGTGATGCCGCTGCGGATGATGCAGTTTTTCAGATCAGCATCAGAGGTGATGTGGGCTGTGGGCCAGAGGATGCAGTTTTCCAGACGGGCTCCACTTTCGACGATGGCATGGTCGCCGATGACGTTGAGCCCGCTCAGGATAGCTCCTTCAGTGATCTGCGCGGTCGGCACGATGGCCGGGGGACTGTCTGTTTGCTGGCTCATATCCAGGTGTGCGGCCAGGTAGGCGCTGCGACTGCCAAGATCCCACCAGTAGCCTTCGTCGAGCACCACGGCCCCCAGCTTTTCACTCCGCTGGATCATTTGCAAAAAGATGGGGATCACAGACTCGACCTTTCCTGGTGTTAGCCAGGTGTGAATCTCCGGTGAGCAGATGTAGATGCCGGTAAAAAGGTGAGTGCCTTCGTTGCCTGTGCCGAGTTTATTGCGGATGTCCGTGACGCGGCCCGTGGCTGTATCGTAGGCGATGTGTTGCGCCGGGCCTGAACTGCGCAGGGCGAGAGTCACGAGGTTGCCACGCTCCTGATGCTCGCGGATCAGCGGCTCCAGCGGCAGGTTGGTGAGGATGTCACCATTATAAACGATGAAGGGCTCATCCCCGAGGAGATCCCGCACGTTGGCGATGCCGCCGGCAGTCTCAAGGCGCGTGGGGGATTCATGGCGAAACGCGATTGGCAGCCCTTGATAATGACCAGTTGGGAAAGCCTTGGCATAAGCCTCGGGCAGATGGTGGGTGTTCACCACAAACTCACGAATGCCTACGGCTTTAAGGTGATCAAAGGCACGCGTGATCAGGGGGTGATGAAAGAATGGGATGAGAGGCTTGGGGAGCTGTTCCGTGAGCGGACGCAACCGCTCACCCAGACCTGCGCCGAGTACGAAGGCTTTTTGCACGCCGTTTTGTAGCGCAGGTTTGCCAGATTCAAAAAGGGGATTTCATGAAGTGAGCTATCAAAGACCACTGTCCGCTAAAGATTCAGTCTGGACGACGTCTTCAGGGGCTGCTTATGAAAACACTTTTACCGCTGAGTTGCCTTGCCCTGACGCTGACCTCTCTCTCGGCGCGTGATTTGACCAATGCGGCAGGCAGGACGATTCAGGCTGAGTTGGTCGTGTGAAAGGCTCGCCCGGATCTGAGATTGTGGTGCTGAAGATGAATGACGGGCAGATGTATAATGTGACGCTCAATCAGCTCAGCACTACGGATCAGGCCTTCATTAAAAAGCAGTCGGCACCGAAACCTGCCACCACAGCTGAACCCAAGCACGCGTCGAAATTTATAGAGATGCTGGATGGCAAGCTCGTGGCTCTCACGGGCAAGCGTGTGGGCAAGTATGAGATGGCTGAGGAGCCGGAGTATCACGCCTTTTACTTTTCCGCCCACTGGTGCCCGCCATGCCGAAGCTTCACGCCAAAACTGGTCAGCGTTTACAATGAGCAGCCGGGTAAAAAGAAGCAGTTCGAGATCATCTTTGTCTCCAATGACAACGATGAAAATCAAATGGAGGAATACATCAAAAGTGACTCAATGCCCTGGCCTGCCATCGCGTATCGCAGTGTGCCACGTATGAAGGAGATCCTGAAATATGCCTGACGTGGCATCCCCTGCCTCGTGCTGGTGGATCGTGAGGGCAAGGTGCTCTCCCACCGCTATGAAGGCGAAACATGCGTCGGTCCGACCAAGGTGATGAACGACATCCCAAGGATGACGGCGGCGAAGTGAGTCTGAAAAAGGGCGTCATAGCCAAGAAAATCCTCGTAACCACAGGCTGCGCCGCTAGCCTTTGCGCTTGTGATGATATTTGGCACCAAATTCCAGAGGGAGGCACTCGCATTGTGCATCGTGGGAGCATTGACTGTGGAGGCTGCTGACACCTCGCGGGTGGTTTTGAAAAATGGTGCCGAGATGAGCGGGCTCGTTTTACGTGAGCGCGATGAAGCTGTGATGATTGATCTCGGCTTCACGGTGCTGAATGTGCCACGCGCGGAAATTGCCAAATTGGAAAAGGTCGCTGCCAATGGAGCTCCGGCACCAGCTAGCAAAACTCGAGGTGAGGACATCTATTTTGTAGAGCCTGATCGCGATCCGCTGACGGTGGAAAAGAATGTCGAGCGTGTGGCAGAGGCCGTGGTGCAGATCCAGACGGCGTCGGGTCTCGGGTCTGGCTTCATCATCAACAAGCTCGGCTACGTCGTCACCAATCAGCACGTCATCGCGGGTGAGCGTGAGATCACGGTGGTGGTGTATCGGAAAAAGCCCGGAGGGCTGGAGAAACAGCTTTTTACCAAGGTGAAAATCATCGCCATGAACGGCTTCCTCGATCTCGCCATCCTTCAGATTGATGATCCTGCTGCGGAGGGGCTTCCTTTCGTGCCGATCGGAGATTCAGATGCTCTCACACAGGGACAGCAGGTCTTTGCCATCGGCAGTCCGCTTGGCATGGAGCGCAGTGTTTCTCAGGGTATCGTCAGTGTCAAAGCACGTGAGACACGTGGCACCTGGTGCATCCAGAGCACGACGCAGATCAACCCCGGCAACTCCGGGGGCCCGCTTTTTAATTCACGCGGTGAGGTCGTCGGTGTGAACAACATGAAGATGGCTGGTGTCGGTGTGGAGGGCCTTGGTTTCTCCATCCCGGCGAATGTTATGAAGCCCTTCCTGAAAAACCGCGACGCCTTCGCCTTCGATCCGCGCAATCCGAACGCAGGCTTCCGCTACCCGCCGCCACCTGCCCCGCCTTCGAAAACTAAATTTCCCAAAGCTCCGTGAGCTTGCGAGCCTCTAAATTTTACACACCATGAAATCCCCTCTCACTCTCTTCATCGCGCTGGCCTTGTTGGCACTGCCAGCTCAGGCTGAAAAGCTCGAGCAATGGCTCAAGCTGCTGCCGAAAAACACCCTCGGTTTCCTCGCCATCAAAAGCGCACCAGAGCTCATGGCTGACTGGGAAAA
>CANHTV010000479.1 GCA_947463285.1 Verrucomicrobiaceae bacterium
AGAAGCCCATGGCCGTGGTGCTGTCCTTTTTCGTGATAATGCTCCAACCGC
Source organism: Verrucomicrobiaceae bacterium (assembly GCA_947463285.1). Taxonomy (GTDB): domain Bacteria; phylum Verrucomicrobiota; class Verrucomicrobiia; order Verrucomicrobiales; family Verrucomicrobiaceae; genus Prosthecobacter. The sequence goes on from CANHTV010000479.1 coordinate 52, forward strand.
GCCAAAGCGGATGCTTCGCTTCATCGCCCGCGCCATCCCAGACCTTGCCCATGGAGCAGTTGAGCGTGTTATGCATGTTGCCTTCGCGATCAAACACGGGGCCATAAGCATACTCGTGGTAGGCACCCGAGACGCCCCAGCCTTTGCTCGCGGCGAAGTATTCATCGGCCACGCCGTCTTTATCCGTATCACGCAGGCGGGTGACCTCGCTTCGTTGGGTGACGTAAAGATCTCCCTCGTGATAAGCAAGCCCGAGGATCTCGTGCATGCCACTGGCGAAGAGCTTGTAGCCGAGATTGGCCACCGTTGGTGGCTCTGCGCTTGGATTCTGAATGATCCATACTTCGCCTTTGCGGATGGAGACCGCGAGCTTGCCATCCGGCAGCAGGGCGAGTCCGCTGGCCTCCATGTTCACTCCAGCCGGAGTTTCCAAAGTGACCGTGCGATAGTAGTCGAGCTGGTCCTGAGCCGAGAGCGGCAGGGCTAGAAGTAGAACGAGTTTTCCAACTCGTCTAAAGCTTGGGATAACGAGTTGGAAAACTCGTTCTACGTTACTCACCATGAGATGACCTCCTTCGTCGTGCTGCCATTGATCTTCGTTGTGCGCTCAAAGCCACCTTTTGTGGGCCGCAGAGCGTCTTCCACGCTGTGCCCATCCAGCGTGTAGAGCATCGTAGGCACGCCGTCTTTGCCGAGGCGGTAGCCGCTGAACTCTCGTGTACCAGGGGCGGCTGGTAGATCCTTCACATCAGTGCCGAGAGGCTTGATGGGAAGCATTTCGCGACTCTGCCAATTGCTCATGGCATCGAGAAATTTGCCTTTCCAGACTCTCGCCCAGCGCACCTGCACGGAATCAAACACGGCATGAATACCTTCAGGGAAACCGACGGCGATGGCATGGCTGCCTGCCCCCTCGATGAAGCTGCGGAAGACGATGGGCTTACCCACCTTCTCAGGTTTCAGCTCGAAGTCTTCCGTCGAGATCAGACCTTCGGGCAAGGATTGGCCTTCGATTTCTTTGAGGTAGGTCCAGATGGATTCGACATCTTTGTCCGCTGTTTTGCGACCCATGAACATGGGCGGCATCATCGTGCCAGGCTGTGTAGCCTGTGGATTGAGAAGAAGCTCTTTAAAATACTCCGGCTGAAGTCGCGCGACCGTGTTCGTGAGTCGTGCGACGGGAGGGCCGAGAGATTTACGATCTTTCAAGCCATGACAGCCGACACAGGCCAGCCCTGTGGTGCCGAGCAGCTTACGACCGAGTTCCGCGCGATGATGCTTCTCCAAACCACTGACGTCGATCTTCACTGGCGTCTCGCGTTTGTCGGCCTCTGGCAGTAGATCGAGCAGCAAATCCGTCTGCTCTTTGCCGAAGTTCGGCATCCGCGTGTTCATGTAAGGTCTCACGCTACCGTCTTCGCCAAAGAGGATTTTTTCAAGCCAGGCGCGGGTGAGCTTGCGCCCCGTGTTGTCGAGGTTCGGTGGCATGTGAGCCAACTCGCCGAGAGATTCCGCTGCGGCATCGTTGCTGGTGAAATACTGCGCCCGTGGATCTTCCGGCCCGCCTTTCCCATCACGATCATGGCAGGCGTAGCAGTTCAGCCGTGACATCTGCCAGTCGATCTTTTGGGCTGCGGTGAGTTGCTGTGCCCCACCTTTTTGAATGGCCGCGATGGCGAGCTTGATGGCGCGCTTTTGGAGGTCGTTGAGGTCGTAGCGAGGGATGCCGGTCTTCTGTGTCGAGGATAAACAACCTAGATCTGTCTTGAGAGCCGCGAATGCAGGAGCTGGAGTGGAGGCTTTAGCCGATTTTGCTACTCCCGATTCGCCTGTAGGCTCGACTCCAACATGGCAGTTCGTGCATTTCATCTCGGCAAAGAGGGCTTTCCCCATCTCAATACCCTGCGGCGGAATCTTGAGTGCGGCACGCTCCGTAGCTTTTTCGGGCTGACGACCCACATGCAGATAGGCGGCAATGTCAGCCGCCTCCTGATCTGTGAGGCGCATGTCAGGCATTCTTCCCGAAGGACGATAATGAAGCGGATTCTTCAAAAAGTGCGCCAGTGAGTTCACATCATACACATCGGCGAACGCGATGGGCACGGAAGCGTTGCCGGGCTTTTCAACCTCCATCTCCGCAGGCACTTTAGTGGGCCGGAAATCACTTCCTGGTTCGTGACAGGCCACGCAGCCGACTTTGTGATACAGCTCCTTGCCGTGAGCTCCATTGCCCTCAGGCATCTTTGGCGCGTCCAGCTTAAGTGAGCTGAGATATTCGACCAAGGCCTCGACCTTCGCTGCATCGCCTTCTTCACCCGCAAACATGCCGGGCATCTGTGTGCCCTTTTTCCGATACTGCGGGCTGCGGATAAAAAGCCAAAGCTGATCCGCATCCAGCCGGGAACCGACTCCGGCCAGGTTAGGACCTGCTTTCGGAGCTAACCGCTCCTGCCAGGCCTTCGGTGCGGCATGACAGGCGCTGCAGTTTAACTCTGCCAGCAAGAGATAGCCGCCTTCGATCACATGCTCGTCGGGATCTTCAGGCAGGTTGAACTGATCGAAGTTGAAGACGTAGGCGTGATTGATGGACTCTGCTTGCAACGGGTGCGCCTCGGAACGCGAAACGAATCCAAGTGTGATGGCGAGCAATGAATGACGAAAGAATGATGAAGCTCGAATGACGAAGGGCATGGCATGTTCGGATTTCGGACTTTGGATTTCGTTCGTCATTCGGATTTACTCATTCGTCATTTCTCACAGGCCCATCTTGGTGCGCTCAGCATCAAGGGCTTTGATCCATGGGCCGATGAAGTGGCCGCTGTCATGATAGGTGCGGCCAGAGAACATGTGTTGGTCGATGACGCAGGGCTCGTTCACGTAGATGCCGCCACAGATTTCGAGGTCGAATTTGCACTTCGCCACGGTGGCCATGCGCAGGCCTTTGACGATGTCGGCACGCGCTGGGATCTCCACACCGTGGCAGACGCTGGCGCAGGGCTTTTTGGCTTCCCAGAACCACTTGGTAATGCGCAGGAGATCGGCGTCTTCACGGATGTATTCAGGAGCACGGCCGCCACTGAAGAAGATGCCGACGTATTCCTCGGGGTTGATGTCTTTGAAGGCGATGTCCGCATCAATGCTATAGCCTTCCCACTCTTTGGTAATGGTCCAGCCGGGCTTCACTTCA
>CANHTV010000480.1 GCA_947463285.1 Verrucomicrobiaceae bacterium
CACGTTTCACTCCCAGTTCATGCATTAGGCGGATGCCTGCCGTGACCTCATGGGCTGTGAGTCCCTCATACAAATGCCGCCGCCCCTGGGCGATGAGCACGGCCTTGCCTGAGATCCGGCTTAAAACAAAACGTCCAGCGTGACCCGGCACCGTGGAGGCACTCAGGCCCGGCATTTCGGCGAAGGAAGCTTCCGCCTCCAGCCCGAAGGCCTCCGCCACACTGCCCAGCCCTGATCCAAGGACGATGGCGGTTTCAGGTCGGGCAGATTGGATGACGGCGAGGCTCATGGGCCGATTCAACGAGCGGAGACGAGGGCTTTCAACTGCTGATAAAGCTCGCTCAGCCGGGGCATCGCCAGTCCTGCGGCCTCGGCTTGGCGCAGAGGCTCGCCCCAGATGGATTCGATCTCGACTTCGCGTCCTTCCTCAAAGTCGATCAGCGAGGAAGGGCGATACTGGGTCATGGTTCGCGTCCGCTCGATCATGTCGTGGATCAGTTCAAAACGGATGGAGTGGCCGAGTTCACGGGCCGTTGTGATGATCTCGGTCATCAGCTCGCGGACACATTTTTCCAGCTCAGGATCAGCCAAAATGGCCGCCGTATCCTTGCCCCCAGCGGCGATGGAAAGGCCGTTGAAGGGGATGTTCCAGACCAGCTTTTTCCATCGTGCTGCCAGCAGGCTTTTTTCAACCTGGCAGTCGATCTGGCTTTGGCGGAGCATCTCGGCCAGGGCTTCGGTTCGCGCCTGTGGTGCTCCTCCATGTTCCCCGAGATTGATGCGCCCTTGGGCGATGTGGTGGATCTGGCCCGGTGCGTTGCGATTGATGCAGACAAAACACAGCCCGCCGAGCACGCGCTGCGTCCCGAAATGCGTCCCTAAAAAGTCTTCATTGCCCAGGCCGTTTTGCAGGGTCAGCAGCAGCGTTTTTTCATGCAACAGAGGCGGGATCAGCTCCAGCAGAGCCGTGTTTGACGTGGCCTTCAGCGCGATGATGACGAGATCGCAGGGCCCGATGTCCTGGGTGCTGCGATGTGCCTGTACTTTCAGATGAGCATCCCCGAGTGGGCTGATGAGGCGCAGTCCATCCCGTGTCACGGTTTCATAATCCGACCGCATCAGGAAATGCACATCCTGCCCATGCTCCGCAAGCCGTCCGCCGTAATAACAGCCGACAGCTCCCGCTCCGATGATGGCGATGCGTCCGCCCGTTTTCATCACGCGATCAACGGTCCGATAGCGGGATGTTTGAGAGCTTCGAGGACCGTCGCGACGAGGGCCTCATTTTGCACGAGTGTCTGCTCGCGGCTGATGAGGTTTTTCACCTGCACCTCAGGGAATTCAGCACCGAAGACGAGGGCAAAACGGGCTTTTTGATTCTCAGCGGCTTGGAATTGCTTGCCGACTTTTTGGGCCGCCATGCTGAAGTCCACCCGCACGCCTGCACCACGCAGGGCCTGCACAGCGGCGAGAGCGTGGCAGCGCTGGGCTTCATCAGCCACGACGACGTAGGCATCGACTCCCTGCTGGGCATTGAGGTATTCAGTGATGGCGAACTGGGCGCTGGGGGTTTTGGAAAGCAGGATGCCGAGCACCACATCACCCATGGCAAAACCAGCCGCTGGCATGTCCACGCTGCCGTCACTCATGAGGGCGCAGAGCTTGTCGTAGCGTCCACCACCGGCCACGGCACGCAAGCCATGCTTGAGGTCGAAGACCTCAAAAACGGTGCCGGTGTAGTAGGCCAGGCCGCGCACGATGCTGGCATCAATGCGCACGTACTGCCAGAGGCCACGCGCGGTGAGATCGGCACGAAGGGCGGCAAAGGCGGGATGATTTTCATCCGCAGCGGCCATGAAGGCACGGACGTCTTCAAGCGACAGGCCGATGTTGGCGAGCTTGCAGGCGGTTTCGTCAGGCTTGGCGCGCTCGATCTTATCTACGATCTGTAGGAAGGTGGCGCTGTGCTCGGCTGGCACCTGGCGCTCCTCAAGATACTGCGTCCAGATCTGACGATTGCTGAGGCGGATGGCGAAGTCTTCAGCCTTGATGCCAAAGGCCAGCATGACGTCAATGGACAGCGCGATGAGTTCGGCATCGGTGCCGGAACTGGCATCGCCAAGGATGTCGGCATTGAACTGGATGAACTCGCGAGTGCGGCCTTCCTGAGGCTCCTCATAGCGGAAGCAGGAACCGATTTGGAACCACTTCAGCGGCTTTTTAAAGTCGCGGTGTCTGGTGGTGGCCATGCGGGCCAGGGAAGGGGTGACCTCCGGGCGCAGCGACACCTCGCGGTCGGCTTTGTCATGAAAGCAAAAGAGCTGGCTGGTGATCTCGTCGCCGCTTTTTTTGCGGTAGAGATCGGTGGACTCGACGACGGGTGCTTCATATTCCACGAAGCCGTAGCGACGCGCGACAGAGCGCCAGGTTTCGAAGATGTAGTTGCGCATCGCACACTCCTCGGGGAAGAAGTCGCGAAAGCCTTTGACGGTGCGGAAGGAGGCCATTAGTAGGGCGGACACATGCCGCCCGAGGCTCTGAATTCAACCGAAAACAGACACACAGACGCTGCATGAAGTGCCATGCTGACCGATTTGTTGCTTCGAGATTTCCGTTGTTTCCAAGAATGCCGCGTGACGTTGCATCCTGAGACCACGATTTTTATCGGTCAAAACGCCCAGGGCAAGACCTCGCTGATGGAAGCAGCCTGTCTGCTGCTGCGACTGCAATCCCCGCGCACGGCGAATCGTACCGAGATGATCCGCATCGGTGGCACGACGCTGATGATCGAAGGCACGCTCGATGGCAAAAAGCTGCGCTGTGCGCAGTCGGCCACCATCCGGCGACTGGCTTTGGAGGGGCGTGTCTGTACGCGCTCGGCGGAGTATTTGGCAGCCAGTGGTTTGGTCGTTTGGATGGATCATCGGGACATGAATCTGCTGCGTGGGGCAGGGGAGCACCGGCGGCGGTATCTGGACTTTGCGGCGAGCCAGATGTTTCCTGATTATTTGAAGGCTTTACGTGGTTATGAGCGGGCTGTGCGTGGTCGCAATCATGTGCTGAAACGGGATGCGGTCATTCAGTGGCGGCAGGCGGATGCCTTTGCCCGTGTGATGGCTGATTTTGCCCAGGTTTTGAAAGCTCGGCGTGAAGAACTGGTGCAGTCCCTGCGCCCTGAGGTCACACGCATCCACGCTGATCTGAGTGCTCATGCGGAGAC
>CANHTV010000481.1 GCA_947463285.1 Verrucomicrobiaceae bacterium
CGAAATCACGGCCTGCACCATGCGGGACTTCCGCGCGTGGTCATAGCCTTTGACATCGAGATCCAAGCCCACCGTGCCGGGCTCGCCTGAAAGGCCCTGCATTTTCGCCGCGAGGGCGACGCTCTTGTTGATCTGATCCTGAAGCTTTTTGTCTTTCCCTAGTTTCGTGAGGCCGACTTTCAGTGCCTCATTCACTTCCGGTACACCGAGCAGGTCCTGGGCGTTTTTGTTGGGGTACTTGGCCAGAATGTCTTCCGCCTCAGCTTCGAGCTCGGTTTGGACTTCGGACTTGGTCGGGGCCGGAGGTGTCAGAGCTTGTTCAAGCGCCGCGTCGATCTTGGCGTCAGAGACTGCGGCTGGTTTCGGGGGCTCAACGACTGTGGGCTTGGGAGCTTCCTTTTTGCCACAGGCGACAAGGCTGAGACACAGCACCAACAGTCCGAGGTGGGTCGGCTTGTGTGCCGATCTACCATGGAATGTGTGCGCTGTGTTTGCGTGCCGCATGGGTCAATCAGAGCAGGATTACTTGTCCTTATCGACGACCTCGAAATCAGCATCGACGACTTTGCCTTTATCTTGGGACTTGGCTTCGGACTTGTCGGCGTCGGGGGCGCAGCCTTCGGGGCCACAACCTTCGGCTCCACAGCCGCCTGCGGCGGTGGCTCCGGCCGCAGCGGCGGCTTGGTAAGCAGCGGCGAAGAGTTTTTCGAGCTCTTCGGTCTGGGATTTCATCTTGTCGCTGTCACCGGACTCGATGGCGGACTTCAGGCTGGCGAGCTTGTCCTTGATCGGGCTGAGTTGGTCGGCCGGGACTTTTTCTTCCCATTCCTTGAGCTGCTTCTCGATCTCGAAGCTGAGGGCCTCGGCCTTGTTCTTCACTTCGACAGATTCCTTGCGCTTGAGGTCTTCCTCAGCGTGCTCTTCGGCATCGCGCTTGGCTTTTTCGATCTCGTCCTGGCTGAGGCCGGAGCTACCCTGGATGGAGATTTTCTGCTGCTTGCCGCTGACTTTTTCCATGGCGCTGACGTGCAGGATGCCGTTGGCGTCGATGTCAAAGGTGACTTCGATCTGTGGCACGCCGCGCGGAGCGGGTGGGATGCCGTCGAGCTTGAAGGTGCCGAGCGTTTTGTTGTCGCGGGACATCGGGCGCTCGCCCTGAAGGACGACGATCTCGACGCCAGGCTGTTGGTCGGCGTAGGTGGAGAAGATCTGGCTGTGCTTCTTCGGGATGGTGGTGTTACGCGGGATCATCGGCGTGGCGATGCCGCCTGCGGTCTCGATGGAAAGCGTGAGCGGTGTCACATCAAGGAGGAGGACGTCTTTGACGTCGCCTTTGAGCACGCCGCCCTGGATGGCAGCACCGATGGCGACGACTTCATCAGGATTGACGCCCTGATGCGGGTCTTTGCCAGCGAGCTTACGGGCGGTTTCGACCACCTTCGGCATACGGGTCATGCCACCGACGAGCACGAGTTCGTCGATCTTGCTGGCGTCCAGTTTCGCGGCGGCGAGACACTCGCGGACGGGCTTGATGGTGCGCTCAAAGAGGCTGTCGGTGAGCTGCTCCATTTTGGCGCGGCTCAGAGTCTTCATGATGTGCTTTGGCCCGGTGGCGTCAGCGGTGATGAAGGGCAGGTTCAGGTCAAAGCTCTGGCTGGAGCTGAGAGCGATCTTGGCCTTCTCAGCTTCTTCCTTGATGCGCTGGAGGGCGTCTGGCTGGCCGCTGAGGTCGATGCCGCTGTCGGTTTTGAACTCATTGACGATCCAGGTGATGAGGGTGTTGTCCCAGTCGTCACCGCCGAGGTGGGTATCGCCATCGGTCGCGAGCACTTCAAAGACGCCGTCTCCGATTTCCAGCACGCTGATGTCGAAAGTACCGCCACCAAGGTCATAAACGGCGACTTTTTCGTCGGACTTGCTGTCGAGACCGTAGGCGAGAGCGGCTGCGGTTGGCTCATTGATGATGCGGCGGACATTGAGACCGGCGATCTCACCAGCGGCCTTCGTGGCGTTGCGCTGGCTGTCGTTGAAGTAAGCCGGGACGGTGATGACCGCCTCCGTGATGGTTTCGCCGAGCTTGGCTTCGGCATCGGCTTTCAGCTTGGCCAGGATCATGGCGCTGACTTCCTGCGGGCTGTAGGTCTTGGTTTCACCACCGACTTCGACCTGTACATGAGCGTCGCCATTGGCTGCGGCGACGATCTTGTAAGGCATGCGCTTGTCGGCCTCGGTGAGTTCGGTGAATTTGCGGCCCATGAGGCGCTTGACGGAGAAGACGGTGTTGCGGGGATTCGTCACGGCCTGGCGCTTGGCGGCCTGACCGACGACACGCTCGCCGCTTTTGGTGAAAGCGACGACAGAAGGGGTGGTGCGTGCACCTTCAGAGTTTTCGAGCACCGTGGCCTTGCCGCCTTCAAGGACGGCCATGCAGGAGTTGGTGGTGCCGAGGTCGATGCCGAGGATTTTGCTCATGGTGTGTTTAGTTGGTAATGGAGCTTTCTCCTTGGCATTTGCCGTGCCAACGGGCCGCAGCGAATCTTAGATTGCTGATTATGAGTGATTTATGATTCATGATTGATGGTTCATGATTTCACCGTGATGGTCGTTTGGGAATATTTGGCACATTTGCATCTGACACTTGGCACTTTGGGGCGTGCTTTTTGGCACAAAAATGATCGTTGCGTGTTTCGTGGGCATTGGCTTCAGGTAGGGCATGAGCTTGCAGCCCCTCGTCGTCACCCATCCCCTGGTTCAGATCCACCTCACGGCCATGCGCCGGGCGGAAACACCGTCTTCGGAGTTTCGCTGGCATTTGCAACGCGTCGGGGAGCTGCTTTTCACGGTGGCCAGTCGTGCACTGGAGACAGAGATCGTGAGCATCCAGACACCGATGGCGGCCACGGAGGGTCACAGGCTGATCCGCCCCATCGTACTGGTGCCGATCCTGCGTGCGGGGCTGGGGTTATCTGAGGCGATCCTGCCGCTCGTGCCGGAGGCGACGGTGGCACATATCGGCATCGCCCGGGACGAGGAGACGGCGAAGCCACGCACTTACCTGACGAAGCTGCCCGCCTGCCTGAGCCGGGCGGATGTTTTCGTGCTGGACCCGATGCTGGCCACGGGTGGCAGCGCCTGCATGGCAATCTCTCAGCTGAAGATGGCGGGAGCCGAGCGCATCACCTTCCTTTGTGTGGTGAGTAACCCCATCGGCCTTGA
>CANHTV010000482.1 GCA_947463285.1 Verrucomicrobiaceae bacterium
CGCACGGTGTAGGTGCGGCCTTTTTTCGGCAGTGATTGGTACAGGTCATAAACCCAGGGCTCGAACTGGTCATTGATGCAGACGACTTTTTGGCCGGTTTGAAACATAGGAAAATAGTGAGGATGAACCCGGTGCTGTAAGGCTTGCAGGCCGGAAAGGCAACAAGATCGCTTGCCAGCATGGAGCTGAACTCATTCACCCGCACGACGAGCTTCTGCAGAAATTCTTGCCATATTCCTGGTGCGACTTTTTGCCGCTGAAGCTGCGGCACCTGCCTGCGCCACGGCCAAAATGTCCAGCTGCAGTCACTCCTGCATCAATCAAGTCATCATGCCGTGCTTCGTCTTGACCGCAGCGGGTTTGATCTCTTGATTCAGTCCCTCATGCCCACTCCTGCCGCCATTCTTCGTGTCCACCCTGCGGATGATCTCATCGTCGCCCTCCGTGATCTCAAAGCAGGCCAGACGCTGGACTCGTGGGTCTTGCGTGAAAACATCGATGCCAAGCACAAGTTCGCCGCTCGCGACTTCGCCGCGGGTGACCTCGTGACGATGTATGGCGTCACCGTCGGCAGGGCGCTGCACGCCATCCCGGCGGGCAGCCTCGTCCACACGCATAACATCAAGCATGAAACCGCCACCTTCTCCGGCAAGAAGTCAGACTACCTCTGGACACCGCCCGATGTCAGCCGCTGGCAAACGCGCAGTTTCCAGGGTTACAAGCGCGCTGACAGCGTCTCCGGCACCGCGAATTACTGGCTCGTCATCCCGCTCGTGTTTTGTGAGAACCGCAACCTCGCCTTCATGCGTGAGGCACTGACTCGCGCCCTTGGTTACGCTCGCACCTCTCCCTATGAGCGCTTTGCGCAAAAGCTCGTCGAGAACCATCAGCGCGGCCTGTCTTTGGAGAGTGAGGCTGAGCAGATCCTGCTGCAAGAGCCCTGCCCGATTTTTCCCAATGTCACGGGTGTGAAATTCCTGGAGCACGGCCTCGGCTGTGGCGGCACCCGGCAGGATGCCCAAGCTCTTGTGCAACTCCTCGCAGGCTACATCGCACATCCGAATGTCTGTGGCGCCACCATCCTCAGCCTCGGTTGTCAGCACGCCCAGGTCAGTCTGTTGCAGGATGCCATCAGCCGCCTGTATCCACGCTATCAAAAGCCACTGCATATCTTTGAGCAGCAAAAATGCGCCTCCGAGCGTGACATGATGGTCAAGGCCATCCGCGCCACCTTTGACGGCGTGGTCAAAGCCAACGAACAGACGCGTGAAGCCTGCCCGCTGAGTGATCTCATCATGGGCGTGGAATGCGGCGGCTCCGATGGCTTCTCCGGTATCTCGGCAAATCCCGTCATCGGCCACAGTGCCGACCTGCTCGCGGCTCTCGGCGGCGCGCCCGTGCTCTCAGAGTTTCCTGAGCTGGCTGGTGTGGAGCAGAGCCTCTGTGACCGCTGTGTCACGGCGGATCTCGCTGACCGTTTCGTCAGTCTCATGCGTGCTTATGAAGGCGCGGCCCAGGCCTGTGGTTCGGGCTTTGATGCCAATCCGTCTCCTGGCAATATCCGTGATGGCCTCATCACGGATGCCATCAAGTCCGCCGGAGCTGCCAAAAAAGGCGGTGCCGCGCCCGTCGTCGATGTCCTCGACTACAGCGAGCCCATCACCCGTCATGGCGGCCTAACGCTGTATTGCACACCGGGCAATGACGTCGAGTCCACCACCGCCATCGCTGCTGGTGGCTGCAATCTCATCCTCTTCTCCACCGGACTTGGCACCCCCACAGGGAATCCCGTCTGCCCCACCCTGAAGATCGCCACGAACAGCGTGCTCATGCAGCGCATGTCGGACATCCTCGACTTCGATACCGGCCCCGTTATCACCGGTGAGCAGAGCGTCGAGCAAATGGGCGAGTCACTCCTTGATCTCTGCATCGCCACTGCCAGTGGCGACTACGTGCCCAAAGCCGTGGCCCTGGGCCAGGACGACTTCCTGCCCTGGAAGCGCGGAGTCTCTCTGTAAGCCCATCCAACGGCCCTCGGAGTGTTGTTGTGTTGGGGAGATGGAGTGTTGGACATTTCTCCAGCACTCCATCTATCCACGTCTTCGACGGCGCGGCTCAGTGACGCTTGTTCTTGCTCACGTATTCACGTCGGAAGCAGGCCACTACAGAGCACTTTCCAGGATGCTCACCAGCGTGGCATGAGTCAGCGTCACCGGGTTCCCTTTCATGCTGCTGGCCTGCATTGCCTGCGTGGCGATGCCGTCAAAATCAGTTCGTTGGATGCCGTGACGTGCCAGCCCTGGGATCTCGAGCTGCGTCGTCAGTTGCTGGAGCCAGTCACAGACCTCAGTATCCGTGGCCTGCGCGTTTTGCGTCAGTAGCCGTCCCGCCGTCTCAAAGCGGCGCAGCGCCTCCGCTGAATCATCTCTTGCCCGCAGCGCCTCCAGATTTGCCCGCCAGACTGGGGCCAGCAGCGCCGCGCACACCGCCCCATGCGGTGCCTTAAAGGTCCCGCCGATCGGTGCCGCAAAACCATGCACAGCGCCCAGGCCCGCATTCGCCAAAGCCATGCCGCTAAACATCGCCGCCAGCGCCATGTCTTCACGCGCACTGACATCCTGCCCCTGCGTCACCGCCTTTTCCAGGGAGCGCACTGCGCGCTCGATGCCTGCCAGGCACAGCGCATCCGTCATCGCCTGAGCCCGGCAGGAAACATAGGCCTCCAGGCACTGCGTCAGCGCATCCATGCCGCTCGCCGCCGTCACCGCAGGCGGGCAGTCACAGGCCAGCACAGGATCAATCAACGCCACCGCTGGTAGCATTGAGGCATGTCGCAGACTGGCCTTCACGCCATGCTCAGGGCTGGCCAGCACCGCATTTCGCGTCACCTCAGCACCCGTGCCAGCCGTCGTCGGTATGGCGATGAAGGGCAGGGGAGACTTGGTCAGCGATTGACCCCGGCCCACCACTTCCAGATACATCATCACATCCTCCGGCTGCGTCACCAGTGCCGCGAGGGCCTTGCCCGCATCCACCACGCTGCCGCCGCCGATGCTGATCACCAGCTCACAGCCCGCCTCACGCGCCACGCGCACGCCTTCGCGGATCTGCGGCACACAGGGTTCACCTCGGATGCTGAAGAGCACCGTTTGAAAACCCGCTTCCAGCAAGGTTCGCCGAATCGGCTCCTGCCGTTCAGGATGTTCACCCG
>CANHTV010000483.1 GCA_947463285.1 Verrucomicrobiaceae bacterium
ACCGATGCGGAATCGCTTGGCCATGACCGGTCCGTTTTTGCCGTCGCGGTAGATCAGCGTATAAACCGCTTCTTCGTCCTTCTTGAAGAGATTCAGATACAGCGGGTTTTTCCCGACATGGATCTTCGGGGCCACCTTGGAGATGGTCATGGAGCCGTCCTTGGTAAAGAACAGGATTTCATCCAGCGGTGAACATTTGCACAAAGGCTCGCCTTCTTTCTTCAGGCCAGTTCCGGCAAAGCCTTCTTTGGCATCCAGGTAAAGCGTCTCATTGGCCATGATCACCTCAGCGGCTGCCACGCGGTCAAAGCTGCTGATCACGGTGCGACGTTCACGACCGGGGCCGTAGGTTTTCTTCAGGCGCTCGAAGTGGGAGATCGCAAAGCGTGTGAGCTGCTTGAGATTCTTTTGGACGCTGTCGATGTCCTTCTCCAGCGAGCGGATGTGTTCATCAGCCTCGAAGCTGTTGAACTTTGAGATCCGCTTGATTTTTATCTCTGTAAGACGGGCCACATCTTCATCGGTGACAGGTCGCTTGAGAATGGTGAGATGAGGTTTGAGGCCCTTCCAGATGGCCGCCATCACTTCCTCCCAGGTTTCGGCTTCTTCGATGCGGCGGTAGATGCGGTTCTCGATGAAGATCTTTTCCAGCGAGCTGAAATGCCACTTTTCTTCCAGTTCACTGAGCTGGATCTCCAGCTCACGACGCAGGATGTCCTTGGTATGCTCAGCGCATTCACGGAGCAGATCGTTGACGTTGATGAAGCGCGGCTTGTCGTTCTGAATCACGACTGCGTTGGTGGCGATGGACACCTCGCAATCCGTGAAGGCATACAGAGCCTGGATGGTCTGATCTACATCCGTTCCCACGGGCAGTTGCACCACGATTTCGACAAACTCAGCCGTGTTGTCATCCACGCGGGCGATCTTGATTTTGCTCTTTTCATTGGCGGCGACGATGCTGTCCATCACGCCGCCCGTCGTGGTGCCAAAAGGAATCTCCGTGATCCTCAGGCAGTTCTTTTTCGGTCCTTCTTCGATCTTGGCGCGGACACGGATGCGCCCACCTCTCATGCCGTTGTTATAGTCGCTGGCATCCATGATGCCGGCCTGAGGGAAGTCTGGGATGATGTTGACATCCTCACCACGCAGAGCCGCGATGCTGGCATCACAGAGCTCGATGAAGTTATGCGGTAAAATGCGGCATGAAAGCCCCACGGCGATGCCTTCGACGCCTTGGGCGAGCAGCAGCGGGAACTTGGCCGGAAGCGTCACGGGCTCTTTGTTTCGGCCATCGTAGCTGGCGGCCCAGGGCGTCACTTTCGGCGAAAACACCACATCCAAGGCGAACTTCGAGAGACGGGCCTCGATGTATCGCGACGCGGCGGCATTATCACCTGTGAGGATGTTTCCCCAGTTCCCCTGGGTGTCGATCAGCAGGTCCCTCTGACCGATCTGCACCATCGCATCACCAATGCTGGCATCGCCATGTGGATGGTACTTCATCGTGTGGCCCACGACGTTGGCGACCTTGTTGTAACGACCATCCTCCAGCTCATCCATGCTGTGCAAAATGCGCCGTTGAACAGGCTTGAAGCCATCGTGGATATGCGGCACGGCACGTTCCAGAATCACGTAACTGGCGTAGTCCAGGAACCAGTCGCCATAAAGATCATCCACAGGTTTGATCTCAATCGGCGCGCTGTCCGCCAAGATGGGGGAGGTGTCTTCGTTTTTGGATGATTTCTTGGCCACGGGAGTGAAAAGCTGCTGAAAAGGAAATTGGAATGTTCTCAGTGCTCAGTTCTGAGCGCCACGTCAAGCTCGGGATGCATCAGTGGGCTCGCGACTCCCACGGGTTCTGGCTTTTTCTTCTGATAAATCAAAGATGCGGCTGCGTACAAAATTGGTCTGACCACCTGATCAATCTTTTCATCATGCTTACCACCATCAAACGCCCGCCCTCCCTCGTGGAAGCTGTTTGTGTGCGCATCATCGACCTCGCCCGCACTCCTACAACGGCAGGCCGCCTACCTACTGAGCGCGATATGTCCGCTCAGTTTGGCGTCAGCCGCAGCGTGGTGCGCGAAGCCGCGAAACGCCTAGAACTTCAAGGCTTGCTGGAAATTCGTCAAGGCAGTGGCATGACCGTCGTGGACAAGCTTCACAAGCCCCTCAGCAGTGCCGTCCACATGCTCGTGCCGGATGAAAAACAGCGTCTTTTTCAGCTCACGGAGGTTCGTTTTGCTCTTGAGCCCGAGAATGCCCGCCTTGCTGCCGAGCGCGCCACGGCTGCCGATCTCAAAAAGATCAAAGCCGCGCATGAACGCCTCGAACAAAGTCAGGACGTCGAGACCCAAGTCCTTGCTGACATGGAGTTCCACTGTCTCATTGCCGAAGCCTCCGGCAATAAAATCGGCTCCCTGCTCATGCAGTCCCTGTCCGATCTCCTGCAAACCAGCCTCAGCCATGGCTACCGCCTCGTGACTAAGGATCAGGCTGTAGGTGATCATCGCGAGATTTTCGATGCCCTCGTCCATGGCCATGGCGATGCCGCCGCCGCAGCGATGAAAAATCACCTTCTTCACGCCCGCGATGACCTCGGCCTCAAGAAAACCTCCTCACGTCGATGAAACCCTTCCTTTGTTTATCTCTACTGTCATTAGTCCAGCTGTCAGCGCTGGACTTTGACGGTGAAATCCGCCCGCTGCTGCAAGAACATTGTGTGCAGTGCCACGGTGCCAAAAAGCAAAAGGCCGATCTCCGTCTTGATACCAAAACTCATGCCTTCAAGGGCGGCGAAAGCGGTCCGGCCATCATTGTTGCCAAATCAGCCGACTCCCCCCTCTTCCAGCGCATCACAGCCTCCGGTGACGAACGCATGCCACCTGATGGCGAGCCTCTCTCCCCCGATCAAATCGCAAAAATCAAAGCCTGGATCGATTCCGGTGCCGAGTGGCCCGAAACCGCCGAGGACAAAGCCGCCTCTGTCGATCAACGCGTGAACCACTGGGCCTATCAACCGCTGCCAGCGCATAATCCCAAGGCCACGATCGATTCCTTCATCGAAGCCAAGCTCCGTGAAAAAGGCCTCTCGATGTCACCGCCTGCGGATGCACGCACGCTGGCCCGCCGCGCCCACTACGTCATCACTGGCCTCCCTCCCATCGACAATCAGACCATGGGACAATCAGACAATCAGATGCGCAA
>CANHTV010000484.1 GCA_947463285.1 Verrucomicrobiaceae bacterium
ATCGACCGCCAGCGACGTCTCGATACTCGAATGCCCCTGCGTGCCCATTTGCGTCGTCACTCCCGCCTTCGCCGCCTCCGCGCTCAAAATCCGCGCCTCGTGCAAATGATGCGTGAGCGGCTTTTGCAGGTACACATGCTTCTTCGCCCGCAACGCCGTCACCGCCTGCGCCGCGTGCATGTGATCCGGCGTGCCGATGGTGATCGCATCCACCGTGTCGCCAAGCTTCGCGATCATCTCGCGATAATCCCGGAACGTCGCCGTACCTACGAGCCGCTCCTTCGCTACCGGATCTTGAAGCTCTTTCCGCCGCGACGACATGCCCTTCGTCGCCAACTCCAGCGTCTTCGCATCCACGTCACACATCCCCACGATCCGCACCTTCGGATGCTGGAGCACACTCATCATCGTATTCCCGCCCATCCCCCCGACACCGATGGAAGCCACCTGAAACATCGAGTTCGGCGACTTCGCGCTTAGAATGGCGGGTGCTGAAACATAGGCGGCAGTGTGCTTGAAAAAGGAGCGGCGGTTCATAAGACGATTGTGAACGTCGCGCCACGGAGCCGTCTCTCACGGGCCAGCGTCCTGGAGTGCGCCGGGCCTCCGGCGCTTTCGAGATGACGAGAGATGACGTTGACTTCCGAACACCAAATGAGGTTATTGGACTTTATCAGTCATCGTTCACCGGAAACTTTTCGAGCAAGTTTTGTGTCACGCCTTTGCCTGCAAGTCGTTTCAAAGCTGCCAGATCGTTTACCAATCCCGCATCACCCGCCAGCCACTGGTGACAAAGTAGCCGCAGATACGCGAGCTGTTCCTTGTCTGACAGTGCTGCCACTCCCACAAGCCAGCGCTCGGGGTAAACATCAAAAGCTGGAGCGTCTTTGATCATGCGCCTGGAGCTACTCTCTTGACCTTTGTCAGTGGCTCCGCCAGCCGCACAATCTCCTGAAGCTCTGACTCGGTTCAAATCAGCCCATGCTGTTGGTGGGGATGTTGTCAGAGTTCCAAACCCCAGGGTTTGACGGCATCTTGTCCCGGCG
The DNA here is from genome assembly GCA_947463285.1 of Verrucomicrobiaceae bacterium. Classification (GTDB taxonomy): domain Bacteria; phylum Verrucomicrobiota; class Verrucomicrobiia; order Verrucomicrobiales; family Verrucomicrobiaceae; genus Prosthecobacter. The sequence continues at coordinate 1,047 of CANHTV010000484.1, forward strand.
TGTCCCGTGAATCCTCTTCTTGCGAAGAGGTGGCTCGGGACGGAATCGAACCGCCGACACGGGGATTTTCAATCCCCTGCTCTACCGACTGAGCTACCGAGCCATACCGCTGTCTCCAGCGGGCCGCGATAGTGGCAAAGGCTGTGCCGTTGCGCAACGGCTTTTTCAACCTTTTGACAAGTTCTTGTTATTTTGTGGACGGTGCATTCGGATAAAGCCGAGCCAGAACACAGGAAAGGCTGTCGTGAATGAGTGCTTGGGCGTGTTTTGAGAGAACATCCGGCAGGGTGCCTTGCTCCACGGCTTCTTTCCAGAGGCGGTCCAGGCCTGCTGCATGCTCTTCGATGACGCCGCTGATGATTTGATTCCAATGAGCTGGCTCGGCGCTGGCCTCCCACTCGCCACGGCCACGGCCAAAGTGAGCGACGGCGAGGTAGGTGAGCATGGCCAGCCGGACCTGCTCACGGAAGTGCTCGCGCGACCAATGCAGACGCTGGTCACCTCCACGGACAAGGTTGTAGCTTTTGATCAGGGCGTAAGCGCCGATGCCTGCGGCGAGGCCGCCGACGAGGGCACCGCCGCCGAAGGTCATGCCGCCCATTTTGAGATCGGCGATGAGGCCGCCCATGGCGCCGCCTGCGACGCTGCCGATGACGCTCCAAATGGCTTCAGGCACTTGCTGTGGGGTGTGAAATTGCTCGTGGGTCAGTTTCCCGAGCGCTCGTGCCGCCTCGCCTTCGAGGCCATGAAGCTCGATGAGGCGATTGGTGGTGGCGACGATGCGGTCAGCGAGTCGTGCGGCGAGTTTTTCCCGTGCATCTTGGTATTCCTTGTTCAGCTCCTTTCTGCCGATGCCGACGCGTTCCAAAAGAGTCTCACTCCGCACCTCAATGCCATCGACGACGGCGGCAGTGAGCAACTCTGACAAGACGCGACTGGATTGGCGGAAGATGTCGGCATTGCGCTGATGCCAGGCACGCTTGAGCTGCTTGAAAGCCTCGGTCTTCTCGGCGCTGACGAGCGGCATGAGTACGTCCATGAGCCTTTCCTCCTGTACCCAGCAGCGGGCGAAGGCATCCAGCCTGAGCACGTCTTGGACGAAGGTGTAATCCTTTAAGTGCTCACGCCAGGCGGTGGTTTCAGCTTCTTCAAAGGCGGGGTCCTGCGTCGGCCCAGTTTGATTTAAGAGCACGAGCACCGGTTTCCCCACCCAGCCAAGGATATGCATCTCCGGCGTGATGTAGGCGGCGACTTCCGGCGGCTCCGTGGCATTGACGAGATACAGCACCACGTCTGCATCATCGCGCACGTTTTTGAGAGCCTGCTGACTGCACCACAGCGGCTTGTCCGTCAGTCGATCCCAGGTCTGGGAGAGAAACCAGAGCACGGGGTTTTTCTCCCGTTGCAGTCGCTTTAAAAGCCTGGCGCTGTCGCCAAATCCCGGTGTATCCCAGAGGCGCAGCAGGCGGGCGTCATGCTCCAGCAGGGTGTAGGATTCATTAAAAAGCGTGACGTGGGCGGCGTCCCGCACCTCTCCCACGTCCCGGCGAAGCAGCGTGCGCGCCAGCGTGGTCTTCCCCGCATTGGTATGCGAGATGAGACTAAGGGTGACGATGTCTGAAGCTGGAGGCGTGATGCCCAGAGGTGGTGGCATGATTTACGAAACGGCAAAAGCAGTGAATGAGCAACAACAAGGAGCAGCACAGACCGTTTCAGGGCTGAATTGGTTCGAGATGTATTTTTCTGCATTGCATTTCGGGGGAATTGCATGGGAAGTCTCCTGTCAGGCCCAACGCACGTTTTTATATCTTTCATGTCACTGTCCTTCGATTCACCTCTCAACACCGTGCCTGAGCTGGCTTCGCGCATGGTGAAGGCGCTGGAGAAGGAGGGGGTGGTGAAGGTGGCGGATGTGGTTCACTGGCTGCCTTTTCGTCATGAGGACCGGACCGAGCATGAGGCGGCTTCTTTTCAGGTCAGTGATCTGCCTGCCTGCCATCAGGTGCTGGTCACCAAGACGGGCAGTAAGTTCTTTGGGGGCCGGGGAGGCATGTTTGAAGCCAAGGTAGAGCCCGTGGGCGGTGCGGCGATGGGACAGCTGCTGACCCTGCGCTGGTGGAACATGCCGTTTATGAGCCGGGTGATCGCGGAAGGCCAGC
>CANHTV010000485.1 GCA_947463285.1 Verrucomicrobiaceae bacterium
CCCATCCTCCTCGCGGCTGCTGAAACCTTGCCGCCTCTGTTTACACTGCTGGCGCTGAAGCTGGTGGCGCATGATCTTGTAGTTGAGGAAGTCCAGCTTCACCAGCGCCGACAATAATAGGCAGTTCAAACGCGATGCCGAAAACGAGAATGAAGCGTGTGGTGAAGGTGACGTAATTGTCGAGTGTCCAGTCCTGACGCGATCCCAGCGTGGCAGCGAATTCAGAGAAGAAAATCAGAGCCCGAGGAAGTACCTGAAGGAAGGCAAAAGTGCAGCCGCCCAGGAACAATCCCGTGCCGATACCGATAGCTGGGAAGAGCAGCTTTTTCTCACTGGGTTTCAAACCTGGAAGAATGAACTGAAGCAGGAAAATGAGCAGCAGAGGGAAGGCGATGATGACCGCAGCGATGAGTGAGACATTCACCGCCATCATGAAGGGGCCTGCCACATCTGTGTTTTGCAGCATGGTGCGGGCTCCATTTTCATCCTTGGCTAGTCCCGCGAGCTGTAGCGGATAGAGGATTCCCGAGAAGAGTTCTTTATAAAAAACGAATGTCCCAATCGTCGAGACCACCAACGTCACGGCCATGCGCACCAGCATGGTTCGCAGGTCCTCCAAATGCTCCAGAAAGGGTTTTTCTTCGTCCTCTTTGCTGAGGTTCATCGCGACTTTTTCGCGGACTTTGAAGACTTTATTCAGGATGCCTTGCCACATAAAAAATTGGAAATACTTGAGTTGCTTTAGATCTCGCCCTTGGCGGCCAGCCGCGCGTAAAGTGCCAGTGTCAGGGCGTTGGTGATCTCATGGGCAGCGATCATCCTTCGCAGCTCTTTTGAACTGACCTGTCGCGCAGGGCTGATGTGCTCGCTGCCATCCGGCTCGGGACGGCTGACGACACACACAGGCTCCGCTTTGAAGAGATAAACGTGCTCGTCTGTGAAACCTTGCGATGGTAAAAACCAGCCTAGGGATTCGAGCGTGCCGCCGGGGGCCAATCCATAACCCGTTTCCTCTTGAAGCTCACGCAGGGCCGTTGCGGCGGCGATCTCACAAGTGATTTCGCTCACCGGGCAGTCGATCTGGCCAGCGGGAAACTCCAGGCAACTCTGCTGTACGGGAATGCGCTCCTGCTCGATCAGCACCCAGTCTCCACTGGCGGTGACGGGTGCGATGGCGACGGCGGCTTTGCGCTTCACGACCAGCCAGGGCACGGCTTGGTCACGACGGTTGGGCGTCAGCATCTCGACGCGATCCACGCTGACATGAGGATTGTCATAAACCCTCACCTCACGAAGACACTGCCAGCCGCTTGGTTGCTGCTGATGGAAGAGTGGAAAACCCTCCGTCACCTTCATTGGGAAAGCGCCTCCTTCCAGCGGGCAATCTGCCCGGCGACATTCTGCGGTGATGGCGCGCCGATGCCCTTGCGTGCGGCCAGCGCGGTTTCGAGATTCAGACAGGCGAAAAGATCACCTAGAAAGGCGGGCGAAAATTCCTGATACTTGGCCAGCGGGATGTCCGCGAAAGCCACCTTATCAGCGAGGCTGTGGGCGACGAGTTTGCCGATGACTTCATGGGCCGAGCGGAAGGGCACACCATGATTCACCAAATAGTCCGCCAGATCCGTGGCGAGCAGCATCGGGTCGCTGGTGGCGGCGCGCGTTCGGGTTTCATTCACCTCCATGCCCGCGATCATTTCCGCAAAAACAGCCAGCGCTGCCTTGATCGTATCAATGCTGTCAAAAAGCGGCTCCTTATCCTCCTGCATGTCACGATTGTAGGTCATCGGCAGACCCTTCAGCAGCGTCAGCAGTGCCATCAGATTGCCAACCAACCGGCCAGATTTTCCACGCGTCAGTTCCGCCACATCAGGGTTCTTTTTCTGTGGCATCAAAGACGAGCCCGTGGTGTGGGCATCGCTGAGGCTGATGAAGCCAAACTCGGCGCTGCACCAGAGGATCACATCCTCGCTGAGGCGTGACAAATGCACGCCGCAGAGCGCGATGTCGAAAAGCACCTCCGCGGCGAAGTCGCGGTCGCTTACTGCGTCCATGCTGTTCTGCGTCACGCCGCTGAAACCGAGTTCCTGCGCCATGAATTCGCGGTCGAGGATGATCGTGGAGCCCGCAAGCGCACCGGAGCCTAGCGGCGAGACATTCAGGCGTTTGCTGGCATCTTCTAGGCGGGAGCTATCGCGTCCCAGCATCTCGACATAGGCTAACAAATGATGAGCGAAAAGAACAGGCTGCCCGCGCTGAAGATGGGTGTAGCCTGGAACCACCGCGCCGCCACTGCGCTCGGCAGCTTCAATCAGGGCGCGTTGAAGACACTGAATAAGGGCTACGATTTCCTGCACTGCATCCCGGGTGTAGAGCCTCACATCCGTGGCGACCTGGTCATTGCGGCTGCGCGCTGTATGTAGCTTGGCTCCCGCTGGGCCGATACGCTTGGTTAGCTCGGACTCGATGTTCATGTGGACATCTTCCAGAGCTTCCTTGAACTCAAAATTGCCAGTCTCGATCTCGTGCCGGATTTCCAGCAGGCCTTTTTCAATCGCTGCCTGTTCATCCGCCGTGATGATGCCAGCCTTTAGCAGCCCCTTCGACTGGGCGATGGAGCCACGGATGTCATGGGCGTAGAGCCTCCAGTCAAAGGACACAGATTCGCCATAGCTCTGGACGAGCTGGCTGGTGGGCTGAGAGAAGCGGCCTTTCCACATAAGTATTTTTGATCAAGACGGGCGCGGAGATTAGCGGCAAAGCGTCACGGTGCAACCAACCATGCCTTATCGCCGGATTTCTTGTCAGTTCGCCATGCCATGGGCACGGCCTGTCAGCGCGGCTGCTTGAGGTAGGAAATCAAATCCGCCAGCGACTGCGGCGTCAGCGCCGCCTCCAGTCCCTCCGGCATCAAGGATGTACCCGCGCTCTTTAGGGATTCCACATCGCTGCGCAGCACTGATTTCGTCAGGTTTCCGGCCATCTTCAGCGTCAAGCTCGTGCTCGTTTCGGTGGCGATGACGCCGTAGAGCTGCTCGCCGCTCTTCAGGGTGCAGTGGTAGGCCATGAAGCCGGGCTCGATGATCGCGCTGGGGTCGAGAATGGAGTTGAGGAGCTTCTCCGCGTCGTGCTGCGACACGCTGCGCAGGTCTGGTCCGAGTTCGAGGCCCACGCCGTCGAGTTTGTGGCAACTGATGCACAC
>CANHTV010000486.1 GCA_947463285.1 Verrucomicrobiaceae bacterium
GACATCATCATCATGCTTTCACCGGCCATCATGGAGGGGATCTCGGCGCTGCCAGCGGAGCTGTTTTTGGCCAAAGCGACGTTCTGGTAAGGTTTGCCGGTGACTTTTTCGTAGAGCTTCTTGTGGCCGGGCACGATGACCTCAGCAGCGGTCATGCGGCGGCCTTCTCCCTGGATGGTGTTCACCTCGCTGCGGTAGGCCTGAACTTTTTTCTGTGCTTCGGCGACCTTCTGCGTCATGGCGTCACGCTCGGGGCCGGGTTTCATGGCATCCAGCTTGTCCTGGAGCTCCTTCTGCTGCGTGCGGGCTTCGAGGTAAAGCTTCTGCTTGGCATCGGTGCGGTCTTTGTTTTTGCCATACATGTCAGCGGCCATCTTCAGGCCACGATAAGCTTCTTCGACGCTGAGGGACTCGATGCCGTCAGCATTCTTTTTGGCCTGGAGGATGCGCTGCTCGATCTGCTCACGGGCGGAGGCATTGATCATGTCCGGGTTCGGATTGATGAGGGTGACAAAGCTGTCCCACATCTGCTCGGCGGTCATGCGGCGAAGGACGGGGCCGGTGAAGTGGTAGGCGATGCCGGGGGCGATTTCTTCACGAGTGACCTGGCGCTGGTAGGTGCTGGTATTGTAGAGCACGCGCAGGTAGGCCTTCATGTCGTAGTTCAGCTCCTTCATGAGGCCTTCGAGGTGCGTTTGCAGCTCGGGGATCATGGGGATGGTGCCGTCCATGAGCTCGTCGAGCGGCTCGATGAGGGCGAGGCCGAAGGCTTTCTTCCAAAGGCGGCTGGCGATGACGGTGGTGAAGCGTGGGTTCTCCTTGCTGGTCATCCAGCGGGCATAGGCCTGGAGCGGCGTCTTGCCGGGCTGGGTGACACATTCGTGGCCCATCATGGTTCCAGCGGTGACGACGGATTTTGGCTTGGCATCGCTGTATTGGTAATCATGTGGCAGGGTGACTTTGCGATCCCGCTCACTGACGCTGGTGTAGCGCATGGTGTCGCGGATGTCGTTCATCGGCTCCTGGAAGTTGCGCTGCTCCTTGCGGATCTTCTGGCGGACTTCCTCCTGCTTGGCGCGGTAGGTTTTGTATTCCGCCTGATAGGCTTTTTCAGCTGCAGCATACTTTTGTGAGGCTTCAGCATACTGTTTTTCCAACTTCTGGCGCTCGTCTTTGCTCAGCTGGCCTTTGATCTTCGGGCGGTCCGGGCGCTGAGGGCGTTTTGGCTCGGGAACTGCCTTAGCGGCAGCCTGTTCCTGCTCGCGCAGGAGGTCGCGGACTTCACCGACGGTGCCGCCGTAATAGTCCTGGGTTTCCACCCCATAGGTGAAAGCCGCCATTTTGTAAAACTGCATCTGGCTCCACTTATCAAAGGGGTGATTGTGGCACTGGGCGCACTCGATACGGGTGCCGAGGAAGACGCGGACGGTGTTCGCCATGTTGTCCAGCGGCATGCCACGGTCACGCATGTAATAGCCGATGGCCCCGGTTTCCCAGGCCTTGCCCTGAGCGGCGACCATGTCGCGGACGAACTGGTCATAAGGCTTGTTCACCCGCAGGCTGTCCTTCACGAAGTTCATGTAGGCGGAGCCAGTGATCGCGCCGGTCTGATTGCCATTGGAGGTCAGGCGCAGTACGTCTGCCCAGTAGTTGTACGCGTGCTGCACATAGGCCTCAGAGCCGAGAAGCTTGTCGATCAGTTTGGCGCGCTTATCGGGCTCTTTGGAAGAGATGAAAGCCTCGGCCTCGCGAGTCGTCGGAATGCGTCCGATGACATCCAGATAAAGGCGGCGTACAAAGGTGTTGTCATCCGCAGCGGGATTGCCCTGCAAGTTCGCCTTCTTCCAGTCAGCCTGGAGGATAGCATCAATCTTCTGAGCCGCGTCCTTCGGGCTGGGAACGGCGTGAGCCGTCAAAGCGAAGACGAAAAGGGGGAGGAGGGCAAGGGGGCGCATGGCGGTAGTTCGGCCTATCCAACGCCGAATTCGGTACAGTTTTTCACAAACCAAAGAAATAGGCACTGTGGATTGGAGGTCCGTGCCGCTAGTAATGATGGAGTCATGGAGCACTGAAAATCCAGCGCTCCATCTCTCGACGACTCCATCAGTCCGATCAGGTGAAAACCACCCTGTGGCCAAGAAAGCCCACATCGCTTTCGCAAAAACTTCGCGGATGCCCTGCCTCGTCTTGAAAAGCTTCAGAGACTTTCCATACTCCGGCAGCTTTCCCATTACCCTCCATGCTTTCATTCCTCAAAATCCGCAACCTCGCCTTGGTCGAGGATGTCACCTGGGAGCTGGCACCTGGTCTCGTGGGCGTCACGGGTGAGACCGGCGCGGGCAAATCCATCATCGTCGGTGCTCTCAAACTCATTCTCGGTGAGCGTGCTGACCGCGGCCTCATCCGCACCGGGCAGGACGCCTGCACTGTCGAGGCTGGGTTTCACCTGCAAAACACCCGTCAGATCGATTCCGTCCTCGAAGAAGCGGGTCTGGAACCCTGTCAGGATGGGGAACTGCTGATCAAGCGAAGCATCAGCACCAGCGGCGCGAACAAACAGTTCGTGAACTGCTCTCCCGTCACGATCCAGGTGCTCAAAACGCTGGGCGAATTTCTGGTCGACCTCCACGGCCCGCATGATCATCAGTCGCTAAACTCCCAGCAGCGTCAGCTTGAGATGCTGGATAAATCAGCCGGCAGCGATGTCATCCTCTCGCAGTATCAGGAGGCTTGGAAGCAGTGGCGCAGCGCTTTGACCGAGCTGGACGAGCTAGAGAACAGCGAGCGCGTAGGCAGTCAGCAGCTCGATATGCTGAAATTTCAAGTTCAGGAGATAGCCGCAGCCAATTTGAAAGTGGGTGAGGAAGAAGAGATCGAGGCCCGCCACCGGATCGCCGCGAATGGTGCCCGCCTGGCCGAGCTCTGCGCCGCCATCACGAGCCGCCTCAGCGATGGCGAAGGCGGCGTGCTCGATGCCCTGCGCGAGATAGGACGCAGCATCCATGACCTGGAAAAAATTGACCCCAGCACCGCCAGCTTGTTTGAGGGATTCAAATCCGCCCAGATCGAGCTGACTGAACTGGAAAGCAGCGTGCAGGATTATGCCGATGATCTGGAAACTGATCCAGCTGAGCTGGCCCAGCTCGACCAGCGCATCCACACCATCCAGACGCTGAAGCGCAAGTATGGCTCCAGCATC
>CANHTV010000487.1 GCA_947463285.1 Verrucomicrobiaceae bacterium
CTTGCGCGGCACAGGCATCGACGCCGAAAGCCATTTCCCCGCCAGCAGGCCCAGCAGTGCCGTGGCCACAGCCGGGAATGTGCTGAGCAAGCCCTCAGGATCATGATTGCCATCATACTTACGGCCCGGCAGCCAGATGGAATCGAGATAGTTCGTGAGATTGCGTCCCTCCGCGAAATCCCCCGCCCCGATGCCCGGCACTGGCACGAAACCCAGCAGCAGACAGTAGCCGCCCAGCAAACTCGCGGCCACGATGAGCAGCCCGCGCCAGCCTAAAACCAAGGACAACAAACCAGCTGCGGCTGAGCCGATACCGATGCGCTGAAGCACGCCCAGCCAGCGGATTTTCTCCCAGCCATCTCGCAGGCCTCCCGAGACAAAAATGCCCAGGGCCACCAAGATCAAAGCCCGCGCCAACAAATGCCGCACGGCCTGTCCCCGGCCCTCTCGCGCAACTCGTGCTGGCAGGGCCATAGCCATCGAAACCCCTGAGATGAAAAGGAAGAGCGGGAAAATCAGATCGTAAAAGCGGAAGCCAGCCCACTCCACATGCTCCAGCTGCGGCAAGATCGCTGCGTTGAGAGAAGAATCCGGCAGCAGCTGTTTAAGTAGAGACTTCGTCACCGCCCCCAGGCCAAGAATCCAGCACATGTCAAAACCACGTAGGACATCCAACGAGACAAGGCGGGTAGAGGGAGCAGAGGCGGACATAGTGGCAGAAGAAAACGCTCCTCCGATCCAAACCCATCGGTAAAACTTCAGCGTGCCCAGATTGATCTCCTGCCAGTTCGCGCTCGTCCATGGCGTACTGTCATCTGTGCGGATCATCGTCAGCAGCAGCCAGTAAGGCCCAAAGCTACTGCACCCTACGCGTGCTGGCTGAAAGCCCGCAACACTCTTAGCAAACCAGCGTCAACGCCTGCGCAGATGTCCTAAACCACCGACGACCACCTCCAACGGCGAAGCCCTGAACCACGGCAAACGCTCGCGCATCGAGAGGCCCCGAATGTCAGCCCCACTCTCTGATCGAGGTTTGCGTGAATGATCACGAGCAGGGATACTTCAAGCCTGAGGCTTGCTGAGGCTGGTGGGACATGCTCCACTCTGCGCCCCACCATGGCCGACCTCTCCAACTCCGAATTACAACGCTACGCCCGCCACCTCGCGATCCCGGAGTTCGGCCTTGAAGCCCAAAAAAAGCTCAAGGCGGCGAGTGTGCTCTGCATCGGTGCCGGAGGACTCGGCTCACCCATCACCATGTATTTGGCAGCGGCAGGAGTGGGCTGCATCGGTCTGGTGGATGCTGATGTCGTGGAGATTTCGAATTTACAGCGCCAGCTGCTTTATGGGCAGAGTTCACTCGGGCGCAGCAAGCTGGAAGCGGCTCGGGAGCGGCTCCAGGACATCAATCCTCATCTCGAAGTGCGAGGTTATGCGGAGCGCTTCACTGCGGCCAATGCCATGCGCATTGCCGCCGACTATGATGTCATCATTGATGGTACGGACAACTTCTCCACCCGCTACCTTTCCAACGACGTGGCGGTCTGGCTGAAGAAACCCAATGTCTATGGCAGCATCCTGCGTTTTGAGGGCCAAGTGGGCGTCTTCGCCCCGCATTTGCAGGCCCCCTGCTACCGCTGCATGTCCCCTACCCCACCGCCACCGGGACTAGTACCATCCTGCGCCGAAGGCGGTGTCCTGGGAGTTCTGCCGGGGCTCGTCGGCACAATGCAAGCCCTGGAGGCCATCAAGCTGATCACCGGCATCGGCCAGCCGCTTTTAGGAAAGCTGCTGCATGTGGATACCCTGAGCCTGCGCTTCCGCACTTTCACCCTGCGCCGCGATCCTGAGTGCCCGGTCTGCGGGGATAAACCGAGCATCACCCAGCCCATCGACTACGAAGGCTTTTGCGGCATCACCCCAGCGCCCAAGGGGGCTGAAATCAGTGTCCGTGAGCTTCACGACATCCGCCAGCGTGGTCTGCCGCATTTCCTACTGGATGTGCGGGAGCCGGATGAGCACGAGACTGCGCAGATCAGCGGCTCCACGCTGATCCCCCTCTCACAGGTAGCAGATCGAGCTGCCGAGATCCCTCGTGACATACCTGTTTATGTTCACTGCAAACTGGGGGGACGCAGTGCCCGGGCCGTTGCCAGCCTGCAAAAACTCGGCTTTCAAAACGTCACCAACATCGCAGGTGGCATCACGGCCTGGTCAGACGAAATCGATGCATCTGTGCCAAGATATTGAGCCGCCCTTGCATTCACCCGGCAGCCGCGCTAGATGCCGCGCACTTTACCATTGATGAAAGCAATCCTGGCACTCGAAGACGGACGATATTTTGAAGGCGAATCCTTTGGTGCTCCCGGCACCTGCACGGGTGAAGTCTGCTTTAACACCTCCATGACCGGTTATCAGGAGGTGCTCACGGACCCGTCTTATCGAGGTCAGATCGTCGCGATGACCTACCCGCTGATCGGCAACTACGGCGTTAATACGCAGGACCCTGAAAGCTCCCAGCCGCATGTGCGCGGCTTTGTCATCGAAGAACTCTGTGAAGTTCCCAGCAACTGGCGCAGCACGATGACACTCGACGCCTACCTGAAAGAGAATGGCATCCAGGGCATCCAAGGCATCGACACCCGCGCGCTGACCAAGCATCTGCGCACCCTCGGCGCCATGCAGTCCGTCATCACCACCGAACTGACGGTGGAGGAGGCTATCGCCGCCGCCAAAGCCAGCCCACCGATGAGCGGTAGTGATTACGTCAAAGAAGTCACCACCTCCAAATCCTACATTTGGGACCCAGAAGACACCGAAAGCCGTGCTTGGGACATCCCGAGCCCAAGCCAAAATCGCGAAGGCGGCCCGCTCGGAGCCTTTCACCCGCTGCCAGAAACCAAACACCACATCATCGCCTACGATTTCGGCATCAAAAAGAACATCCTCCGCAGCCTGCGCCAGGCAGGATTCCGTGTCGAAGTCGTGCCTGCCACCACCACGGCCGAGCAGGTCCTCGCCAAGAATCCCGATGGCGTCTTCCTTTCCAACGGCCCGGGTGATCCATCCGCCCTTGGCTACATCCATCAGGAAGTGAAGGCTCTCATTGGCAAGAAACCCATTTTTGCCATCTGCCTCGGCCACCAACTCCTCGGTCATGCTTATGGTGGCAAGACCTTCAA
>CANHTV010000488.1 GCA_947463285.1 Verrucomicrobiaceae bacterium
AGGATGTTGATCACACCGTAGAGGCTGCCGGTTTTTTTCGGGTCGGTGTGGGTGCTGTTGACCTGGCATTCGTAGCCAAGATCTGGCCAGCCTTTTTCCTGGAACTGGGTGTGAATATAAACGCCGCCATTGGAGCCTGCGGTGGTTTTCACCTTGGCTTTGAGCTCGAAGCTCTTGAACTTCGCATCGCCATTCGCGCCGGTGTAGAAGATGTGCGCACGACCACCGCTGACTTTCAGCTCGCCGTTTTCGACGGTGAAGCAGCCTGGGTTTTCTTCGTTAGACTTCCAACCGGTGAGGTCTTTGCCATTGAAGAGAGAGGTCCAGCCGTCTTGATCAGCAGCAGGAGCGGTGGTGGACAGCAAAAGGGCTGCCAGAGCGAGGGTGAGGTGGTTGAGTTTCATAGAGGCTGCGCAGATACAGTGGGCGCTGCTGCTTGTCCAGCGGCGGTCAGTGAGCTCGTCTGAGTAAAGACTTGAGATAGGCATTGTCTGGCATGGGCTTTACCGGACGCTCGGGCGTGGCGATCATCTTCGTGACTTTCCCGGAGCTGCCGTTGATGAGTTCGTGAATGATCTGCGCTTCGGGCAGGTTCTTCCAATACTTCTGCGGCATCTCGGACTGCATGGCCTGGATCTTTAGTCGGGCTGGATTGAAGATGCTGCGGTAATAGGTGCGCCAGAGGTCATCGTGAGCATCGGCGTCGGGGACATCACCTTTGCAGACGCCGGGGCTGAAGGTGAGATCGCTGCCGTCCCAGTGCGCGCATTCATCGGGAGTCAAAATGGACCAGTCCATGCCAACGAAGCGCTTTTCAAAGAAGGGCGATGCTAGGCGAACGATGCGATAGGTGGGCTCAAACCAAGCTACGAACTGCTCGCGCCCGGCCTCGCTGATGCCTATGAGCCGGAAGCGGACAAAGGCGTGCATCTTGTGGATGTCCCGCCCAACGGCCTTCGCCCAGACCTGACACTGCCGCGTGTCGGGATCATGCGGCATCGCGAGCAGGTGCCGCTCCCCGCCGAGCGTGAGTCGATACAGTAAACGGTAGAGAATGGCGAAGCAGCGCTCATCGGTGTGAGCACAGACACTGGCCGCGAGCGAGAGGAAGTCGGGCGGCACTTTGATGTCCTGCGCAGGCCTCGCGGCATAGTGGGCGCTGTCTTCCAGCAGCAAGCTGGCCGTCTGCGTGACATCACACCAATCCACTTCTTCAGGCCGCGCACTTTGCTTCAGCAGCTCGCGGGCTTTTTGTCGCCAGGCGGCAAAGGTGGGCTCGATGGCGGCGGTGATCATAGCTGTCCGCTCAGCGCCATGAGGGCGTCTGCTTGGGTGGTTTTGGGGGCGGCGTTGAAGTTGAGTTCGAGCTGTCGTGGGCCAGGGAGGAATTGCTGCCGGAGGTGATCACTCTCCAGCAGGGCAGGGCGGGGGAGGTGATCGGCAGTGATGATGAATGGTAGCACTTTTTTTAGGCTCACACGCATGCGCTGGAGGTCAGCGAGATGCAGCCGTGCATGACGGCGTGCGGCCAAAATGCGCTCCACATTCACCGTGCCGAGTCCAGGGATACGCCAGAGCATTTCCCGCGAGGCGCGGTTCACATCCACGGGGAAAAGTTGCCGGTTCCGTAGCGCCCAGGAGAGCTTGGGATCGATTTCCAAGTCGAGGTGCGGATTCGTGGCGGGCAGCAGTTCCTTCACATCGAAACCGTAGAAGCGCAGCAGCCAGTCGGCCTGATAGAGTCGATGTTCACGCACAAGTGGCGGTGGCTTGATCGGCAGCAGCACGCTGGGCTCTGGGATGGGGCTGAAGCCGCTATAATAGACACGACGCAGTCGATAGTCACGATACAGCTCATCGGCCCGACCGAGCACGAGGGCGTCATCCGAGCTGTCCGCGCCAACGATCATTTGCGTGCTTTGGCCGGTGGCAAAGACGGGCGCTTTGGCACGTGGCGCGTTTTTGATCTGCCTCGCTTCTTTGCGGGCGGTGAGCGTCTCCTCGATTTTCGATCGGATGCCGCCCATGGCCTGTTTCGTATTCGCGAGGTTCTTTTCAGGAGCCAGCTTGTCCAAACCTTCCTGCGTGGGCAGTTCGACATTGATGCTGATTCGATCTGCATAGCGCCCGGCTTTTTCGATCAGCTCCTGCGAGGCTTCGGGGATGGTTTTCAGATGAATGTAACCCCGGAAGTGATGCACCTCTCGGAGCTGCCGGGCGACTTCGATGACCATCTCCATGGTGAAGTCGGCGCTGCGCACGATACCGCTGCTGAGGAAGAGTCCTTCGATGTAGTTCCGCTTATAAAAATCCAGCGTGAGATTCACCACTTCCTCGGGAGTAAAACGGGCACGCTGCACATTACTGGAGCGGCGGTTGATGCAGTAATGGCAGTCGTAGAGGCAGACATTCGTCAGCAGCACTTTGAGAAGCGAAACACAGCGCCCGTCCGGGGTGTAGCTGTGGCAGATGCCCATGCCTCCCGTGGAGCCTACACCGGTGCTGCCTCGAGAGTCCTTCCGCGCCGCGCCTGAGCTGGCGCAGGAGGCGTCATATTTCGCCGCATCAGCCAGGATTTCGAGTTTGCGTGTGAGTTCCATATGTTCATGTGAATGGTATTCGCATGAACCAATTTGTCACCTTGTTATAAGCTCAATCCGTGGATTTAGATATCCATCGCCTGGATCAATGTGTGGCAAAGCGTTGGAAGATGGATTTCAGCCAGCGGCTCTGAGCCAAGAATAGCGATGTGCATGATGCCTAGCCGGGTGGCGCAGGGCAGCAGTGTGAGATGGTTGCCGCTCGCCAGTGTTTGCCGAGATGGTGTGTCGGGATCGCATGCTGTTTTGGCGCTCATGCGAGAGATGGCCTCGCGTGCCATGATGGCGGATAGAACGATGCTGGAACGCAGAGGTGGCCCCCAGAGCAGGTGGCCTTGGTCATCGACGATGAAGAGATCACAGCTGCCCAGGGCAGGCTGCGCCCAGTCGGCAAAAAGGCTGATGCGCTGGTTCACATCCCCAGAGACTGCTGGCATCGGGGGTAGGATTACTGGGGCTTCTGGCACCAAGATAGCCGGCTGTTCCTCTGGATCAGCAGGAAGGCTGGCTTCTTCTACTGCATCGGTGAGAGGTGCCTCGACTGCTTTTAGGCTGGTGCGAATGAGACCCGCTTGGAG
>CANHTV010000489.1 GCA_947463285.1 Verrucomicrobiaceae bacterium
TCCTGGCAGGAATTCACGCGGTAGCACGAAGTGAATCCCCTGACTCGGACTCAGCATCGGCTGGGCTGCCGGGTCGTCCATCTGCCGGACTGAATCTGCAAAGACGCCTGTGGCATTGATCACCACGCGAGCACTTACCTCAAATTCGAGCCCACCTTCCTCATCCCGCAATCGTGCCCCTGCCACATGTGGGCCATCTTTGATCAGACCACAGCAGCGTGTGTAGTTCAGCAAAACGGCTCCATTTTCAGCGGCTGTCTGCGCTAGGTTGATGGCCAGGCGCGAATCATCAAACTGGCCATCGTGATAAATGATGCCTCCTGTCAGATCTTGTGGGTCTATGTTTGGCAGAAGTTCGATCACGTCCTCTCGATTCAGATAACGTGACGGCTCAAGCCCCAGTCTCCCCGCCAGTCCGTCATAGACCTTCATGCCGATCCCATAAAACGGCCCCTCCCACCAATGGTAGTTCGGGATCACAAAAGGCAGGCTATGCACCAGGTGCGGCGCATTGCGCACCATCAGTCCACGCTCGCGCAGTGCTTCCAGCACCAGGGAAACATTGCCCTGCTTTAAATACCGCACTCCACCGTGGACCAGCTTCGTGCTACGGCTGGATGTTCCTTTGGCAAAATCTACCTGCTCCACGAGCAGCACGGAATGTCCACGGGAAGCCGCATCCACAGCAGCACCTAGGCCTGAAGCTCCGCCGCCAATGATAAGAATGTCGAAAGTCTCGTTACTGCTGGTACGGGTAAGGAAGTCTTCGCGTTTCATGGTTCAAATTTAAGGCGAGTCTATGTACTCCGCATTCGACTTTCCATTCTCATTTGCTAGCCTCCGCGCCCAAACTTCAACCCATCCCCATCCCATGTCTGACATCGCACTCGCCAAAGGTGAAAAATTTCTCGAAGACAACGCCAAGAAAGAAGGCGTCACCGTGACCGCCAGCGGTCTTCAATACAAGGTCATCACCGAAGGAACCGGCAAGAGCCCGAAAGCCACCGACACCGTCGAAGTCCATTATGAAGGCACCCTGATCGACGGCACTGTCTTTGACAGCAGCTATCGTCGCAAGGAAACCATCGAGTTCCCGCTCAACCGTGTCATTGCAGGCTGGACGGAAGGCGTGCAGCTCATGAAAGAAGGAGCCAAATTCCGCTTCTACATCCCCTCCAAACTCGCCTACGGCTCCCGTGGTGCTGGTCGCGACATCGGCCCGAACGAGGCGCTGATCTTTGACGTTGAGCTCTTCAAAGTGAAATAAGCCAGTTACTTTTCACAGGCTGAATGCAGCGATTCGGGTGAAAATTCACTCGGCTGTATTCAGCTTTTTTGTTAGTTACGCTTCAGGCAATGAGATCACGCACGACCTGGCCGCCCTGCAGGCCGGTGAGTCGGATACGCCTGCCACCGCTGACGACAGCGAGGTTTTCATGATCAAGACCGAGCAGATGCAGGATCGTCGCATGCAGGTCGCGAAAATGCACCGCTCCATCTGCAACGACACTACCATCGTGGCTCGTCTCGCCATGGGCGTGACCGGCTTTGACACCGCCACCGGCCATCCAGAAGGTGAAGGCGCGATGCTGGTGACCGGTTTGGTCCTTATCCTTGCCCGGTTCGAGACCCGGACGGCCAAACTCACCGCCCCAGACCACGAGCGTGTCCTCTAGCAGACCGCGTTCGTCCAAATCATCCAGCAGCGCGGCAATCGGCGCGTCTGTGGTGGCACAGTTCGCCGTCAAATCACGGCGATGATCCGTGTGCTGATCCCAACTGCCATGCGTGATCTCGATGAAGCGCACACCCGCCTCACAGAATCGGCGAGCCAACAGGCACTGGCGGCCAAAATCGCTGCCTTTGCAGGTGCCTGTCGCGTAGTTTTTGCCAACGGCGTACCGCTCGAGCGTCGCTTTCGATTCCTTGCTCAAGTCGAGCAACTCCGGTGCCTGCGCCTGCATGCGGAAGCCGAGTTCCATGGTTTGAATGACGCCCTCGAGCTGCGGATCTTCGCCACGCAGCCCCGCGTGGTCGCGATTCATCGCCTGGATGAGATCGAGCTGACGACGCTTCACATTCATGGGCAAATGATCGCCGGTGATATTGCTGATCGTCGCCTTGGACATGTCCTCGCCATTCACACCGATGGGCGTGCCACCAAACACCGCTGGCAACTGCGCTGCAGCGTATTCGGCAGGCTTCGCAGTGTTGAAGCTGATGAAGCCAGGCAGATTCTGGTTCTCCGTGCCCAGCCCATACGCCACCCACGCGCCCATGCTGGGACAGGGCCTCAGGCGGTCGCCAGTGTGTAGTTGCAGCATCGACTGCGCGTGGATGCTCGTGTCCGCCGTCATCGACTTGATCATGCAAAGCTTGTCCGCATGCCGAGCGAGGTTCGGCAGCAAATCACTCACCCACAGCCCGCTCTGACCGCGTCGCGCAAAGTTCGCAATCGAGCCCGCGTGCGGCTTTTTGCCGATCTGCGGCTTGTAATCAAAAGTATCCAGCTGCGCCGGACCGCCCGCCATGTTCAAAAAGATCACGCGCTGCGCGCTCGAGCGCACGCGTGGAGGCCGTGCATCCAAAGTGGCACCAGCGATGCCAGACATCGCCAAATAGCCAAAGCCACACGAGGCCGTGTGGAGCATCTGGCGGCGGGACAGTGCATTCATGGGCTCTTTCATACGACGTCGGCGCATCAAATCTCGCTCAGCTTCGGCACGACGAACGGCGCACGATACTCGCGGGTGAGCAGCGCATTCGCGGCATGGTTGTCGAGGAAGGTTTCCTTGGTGCCATCGACGCGGAGATGCTGGCCGAGGGTGAGTTGGGTCTTGTCGAGAACGACGCCGGCTTCGGCAAGGTAGTGCTTCGTGCGTTCAAGCGTATCCTGCACGTCTTCGTGAGCTTTGATATCACCCAGATGCTTTGAGATGGCGTTCACAGAAGCCGTTTGCCCGAGTCGATACGAAATGTTCGCGATGTGGCAGAGAGCGGTGCTTTGGTGACCTTCCTCGATGTCGGCGGCGAGGTCGGTATGCTTGCGGCTGCGCACTGCGCGGAGGAAGTTGGCGAAGTGGTTCTCCGATTTGCCGCCTTCAAAGACGCGGACGAGATTGCCCTTTGGATCAAAGAGGCTCGTGTCGGCGATGATGCCTTCGCTGCCGTAAAA
>CANHTV010000490.1 GCA_947463285.1 Verrucomicrobiaceae bacterium
AGTAAAACGAATTTCTTCTATGTATACGTGGATTCTTTGATGACAAAAAATCTCATCCTGCTAGTCTCACGGCCCATTTCCGAAAAAAACGAAATATTTTGCCTTTGAAACTTACCCTTCGAATCCTTTTCCTGCCAAGCGTGCCCAACACGTTGGGGATGTATTTCGGATTTTTCTCAGGCTGCCATGTTTAACTGTTCGATGATCTACATGCGTCACACCTTCTGCGCCGTTCTGATTTTTGCCACTGGAGCACAGCAAGTGCTCGGTCAGGCTCCCACGCCTCCTGCAGCTCCTGCGGCACCGGGAGCCCCAGCAGCTGCTCCTGCTGCTGGCGGCGGTGCTTTGAATAAACAGGAAGAGACCGAGGCGCTTATGACGGCTGCCCTGTCTCTTTTCCAAGAGGCAAAGTATCAGGAAGCTCTCGCCAAAGTGGCCGAGGTTAAGAAAAACCTGAACAACAAGCCCTTCCCTCAGATCCTTTTCGTTGAAGGTGCCTCGTATTTTAACCTGAATGATTATCCCAACGCCATAACGGCGCTTGAAGCCTACCAGACCAGCTTTGCTGATGGCGAGTATATCAATCCCGTGAAGCTCGCTCTAGGCCGTTCATACATTAACAAAGGTGAGCCTGACAAGGGGATCGAGATCCTTAAAGGTGTGGTCAACAGCGCGCCAGCCATGAAGGCTGAAGCTGGTTTGTTTGTCGCTGAGGCTCTTAAAAAGCAGAACAAGATCGATGATGCACTCGCTGTTTTGAAATCCATCATCCTTGATGGCACCCGCAGCGCCGAAGGCATTCAGGCCGCGATGATGGCCGCCGATATGTATGTGGCCAAAGGTGAGCTGGATGAAGCCGGTAAGCTCATGGAGAACGTCAAGAGTTTTGCCAGCGGCGGCGACAACGTCGCCCAAATGAACAACATCTACCTCAAGCTGGGTGACCAAATGCTTGAGAAAAAAAGCTTCCGTGAGGCGCTCGGCGCATACCAGATGGTGCGTAAAAAGAATGAGATCAGCCGCTTGCAGAAGGAAGTCATTGCCAAACTTGAAGAGAGTCTCAAAAACCCCGGACGTGGACCAATCAAAGGCACAAAGGAAGAGCTTGAAGAAAAGCTGAAGACTAACAACACACTGCTCGAAGAGATCGAAAAGCGCAGTGACTACGATGCCTCTCTCTACTATCGACTCGGACGCTGTTACTTTGAGATGGCTCGACTTTGGGAGTCAATTCTTGCCTTTGATGTGATCGTTAATGACTTCAAGGAGTTCCCTCAGCGGGACCGCTGCATGTTCGGCATGATCATCGCCAACGCCCAGCTCAAGCGCGTCAAAGCCGCACGCAAACTTTGCGAAAAGTATATCACCGATTTCCCTGATGGCGCTGATCTGGGGACGGTGTCTGAAATGTTTGGCATGTTGGCTTATGAAAATGGTCAACTCCAGGAAGCCGCTGATGCTTTCAATAAAGCGGAAGGTTTCCCAAAGGCTGAAAAAGAGCGCCTTCGTTTTCTTCGCGGTAACGTGCTTTTCGAAATGCAGCGTTTTGACGATGCTCGCACCACCTTTGAACTCTTGGTGAACGAGTTTCCTCAAACACCTTACAAAGATGATGCACTCTATCGCGTCGCTCTGATCTACTTCTATCAGAACGATTCTATCAACACTAGCAAGGCTCTGAAAAACTACATGAAGGAGAATCCCAAGGGACTCTATGTGGTAGATGCTCGCTACCGCCTCGCTTTCATCAAATTTCAGGCTCGCGATACTGAAAGCGCCATGTCTGATCTCGAAAGTATCGTCAAAGATGCTCCGAATGATCCAAACATTGGTCAGGTCTATGCCTTGTTGGGCGATGGCTATAACCAAAAAGGCGAGTATGAAAAAGCCTTGGAAAACTTTGCCATGGCCGTTGATAAGGCCAAGTCTGATGATGTGCTGAGTTACACGATGGATCAGGCAACAGACCTTTACGCTTCCATGAACAAGTGGAAGGAGATCGGCGATATGTGGTCTAAATACCTCAAGACTCACAAAGACAACGAGGAACAGGAACTCAAAGCGGTGCTTTGGATTTCCCGTGCTCGCGTCAAAGAAAACAAACAGGACGAAGCCAAGAAACTTCTCTCTGATGCGATCAAGCCCAAGATTCCCAACGCTTCCAACGAGCAAGTGGAAGGTCTCATTCAACAATTGGTTTCACTTACTGCCCCAAAGCGTCGCGCTCGTCCTGCTCCATCAGCTGATGGAACTACTCCAGCTGCTCCTGCGCCAATCACCTTTGATCAGGTGGAAAAAGAACTTGAAACGCTGCTGACACCTCCTGAAGCTGCCATGAATGGCACTGCACAGATGCGAATTCTTTTTGCCAAGGCTTGGCTCGCCAAGACAATGCGTGAACCTGAGAAGGCTGAAAAACTTTTCACGATCATCATTGAAGTGGCCAAGCCTGATGACCTGAGTCCGATGCTGCTTGCCACAGTCGGTGACAATGCTCGTAAAAAGGGCGACTTGGATAAAGCTGCTGGATGCTACAACCGTCTCAATGAGTTTTTCAAAGACACCGAGTATGCTGATGGTGCCGCTGTGGGCTTAGCCGAAATCGCCTTTGAAAAAGGAGAGATCGACAAGGCTTTGGAACTCTTTAACACAGCCATTGAAGGTTATCAGGGTAGTTCAAGGCTTCTTGATGCCACCTTGGGCAAAGCCAAGACCTTGTACAAACTGAAGAAGTTCGACGATGCTAAAAAGCTTTATGAAGATATTTTGAACACCAAGGAGTGGCGCGGAGAAGCCCATGCGACGGCCTTGTTCATGCAGGGTGAAATGGAATTTGATCAGAAAAAATGGGGCACCGCGATTCCGTTTTATCAACGTGTGTTCATCGCTCACCAGAAGTGGAAGTCCATCATGGCCAAAGCCTACCTTCAATGCGCTCGTGCCTTCATTCAGCTCAATCGCCCGGCAGAAGCCGCTCCTGCTCCAGGTGAGCCTGCCGCTCGTGTGAATTCGGACCGTGAAGCTGCCAAGTTGCTTTTGCTTGAAATGACCAAGCGGCAGGATCTCCAAACGTTCCCGGAAATGAAAGAGGCCCAGCAGGAACTCAGCAAACTGTAACTCTTCTCATCCCTTTTACCGACAATGTCACGCATCACACTTCTGCTC
>CANHTV010000491.1 GCA_947463285.1 Verrucomicrobiaceae bacterium
AGTTCCACCTCATAGATCATGCAGACCGCTGCGACCATGATCGCACCGACAAGCAACTCCAGAGGTCGCCAGCGCCGAGTGCCGTCGATCCAGGGCTCGATCAAAGAACACCACAACATGGCAGTCGGCATCGCAGCCAGACAGACGGAAGCCGTGGCCATGCGTGCGGAAAGGAAAAACAAAATCCAGTGCAGCCCCAGCAGCCCACCGAGGATGAGCATCCAGCGTTTTTCAGCGGCGGGTAGATGCAGGCTCCGCTTGGCCAAACGAGCCACCCAGGCAAAGCCGAGCGCAGCGAAAGCCGTGCGCCAGACCACGACCTCCACCGCAGGGAGCGTGATCAGTTTGCCCAAAATCGCCGTGAAACCCCAGGCCACAATGACAAGATGGAGTTTGAGATAGTCGCGCATGGTTGAAGGAAGGGCTTCTTAAACACGGCCCGAGTTCTGAAACAAGAGCCATCTCCAAGTCAGCGTATGTCTCAGATGCGCCGATTTATCTTCTCCATCATACTTGTCGTTGCTGCCTCTTCCCAGGCTGATCTGCCGCCGATCAGAGGTCTGAGTCGCTCGGACTTACTCGAATATCGGGATGACGCTGGCAGTGTCAAAAAGGCCAGCACGCCTAAGGAGTGGGAAAAACGTCGGCGCGAAGCCTTGGATGGCTTTTTAAGCATGACCGGGCCGCTGCCCAGTGCGGATCAACGCTGCGCTCTCGACATGCAGTTGGAGGAGGAGACGGACTGCGGCAGCTATGTGCGCCGCCTGATCAGCTACGAGTCATCGCCCGGCGGACGTGTGCCGGCTTATCTCTGCATCCCGAAGGCGGCGCTGGCGGGAAAAGCCGTGCCTGCGGTGCTCTGCCTGCATCCCACGGAGAATGTCATCGGACACAAGGTCGTCGTCGGACTGGGTGGCAAACCACATCGGCAATACGCCGCCGAGTTGGCCGAGCGCGGTTATGTGACCCTGTCTCCGAGTTATCCACTGCTGGCGCAGTATCAGCCAGATCTGAAAGCACTTGGCTTTACCAGCGGCACCATGAAAGCCATCTGGGACAACATCCGCG
The DNA here is from genome assembly GCA_947463285.1 of Verrucomicrobiaceae bacterium. Lineage (GTDB taxonomy): Bacteria > Verrucomicrobiota > Verrucomicrobiia > Verrucomicrobiales > Verrucomicrobiaceae > Prosthecobacter. The sequence goes on from CANHTV010000491.1 coordinate 1,069, forward strand.
GGCTGGATCTGCTTGAGACGCTGCCGTTTGTGAAAAAGGAGGCCGGATTTGCGACCATCGGCCACTCACTGGGCGGGCATAACAGCATCTTCACAGCCGTGCATGACACGCGTCTGAAAGTCATCGTCTCAAGCTGTGGCTTCGATTCGGTTCTGGACTATTACGGCGGCAATATCAAAGGCTGGGTACAGGAGCGCTACATCCTGAAGATGGGCGACTACCTGGGCCGCCCGCAGGACGTGCCGTTTGATCATTATGAACTGATCGCCGCCCTCGCACCGCGTCGCGTCTTGGTGAATGCGCCGCTGAGAGATGCCAACTTCAAATGGGATAGCGTGGACCGCATCGCTGCGGCAGCGAAACCCGTTTTTGCCCTGTGGCAGGCCGAGGAAAATCTGACCATTCGTCATCCTGACAGCGACCACGATTTCCCCGACAAGGAGCGTTTTGAGTCTTACGAGATGATTCAGCAGGTGCTCGGCAAGCCGTAATGATCAAGGTTTCGCGCTTGAACCTGCCGACTCGTCACGTTTAAGGAAGGATACACACATGTTTATTGCCGCATTGCCAGAACCCAGCCGCGTCGGGGACGTCCTGATGGCCTTTCTCAGCATCCTTTTTGAAGGTGCTCCCTACATCATGGTCGGCACCGTGCTTTCGGGCCTGATCGCCGCCTTTCTGGACTCACGGATGCTGGACAAGATGCTGCCCAAAAGCCGCACACTCGCGACCTTCATGGCTGGTTTTCTGGGGCTGATTTTCCCCGTCTGTGAGTGCGCCGTGGTGCCCGTGATCCGTCGTCTCGTGCAAAAAGGTCTGCCGGTCTCCTGCGCGGTGACCTACATGCTCTCGGCTCCGATCATGAACCCCATCGTGGCCATCAGCACACTGACGGCATTCAAGGAATTCCAAAAAGTCACTGGCTGGGGTGAAATCGGCAATGCCACCATGACCGTTTCGCGTTTATCCTTGGGCTACGCTGTCGCGGTGATCGTGGGTTTGATCATCATGCGCTTCCGACCTTCCCAGATTTTGCAGGCCAAGGTCATCGAAGGCATCGCCGCTCCAGTCACGGACGCAGCACCAGCTCCTGCCCGCAGCTTTAGTAGCAAACTCGTCCACGCCATGCGCACAGCAATGGGCGATTTCTTGGACACCTCGATGTACTTCACCATCGGCGTCATCATCACCTCTGTGTTCAATACCCAGGTGGATCAATCCATCCTCGACACGGTGGCACGCAACGAATGGCTGGCCGTCCCTGCAATCATGGGCTTGGCAATGGTGCTTTCACTGTGCAGCACATCGGATGCCTTCATCGTCGCCCCCATGGCCGTCTTCTCACTGGCCTCCAAGCTGGCCTTCCTGGTCTTCGGCCCGATGATGGACATCAAGCTGTTGTTCATGTACTCCGCTGTGTTCAAGCGCAGGGTCGTGATGGCTTTCCTCATCGGTCTTTTCATTCTTATCGGCTCCCTTTCAGAGCCCTGGATCATGGTGATCCAAAAACTCGCCGCCAAGTAATTCCACCTTCCTTCAGCCATGTCAGGAACACGCACTTTCATCCACTTTTTGAGCATCCTTCTGATGCTGCTATGGAGCGCCGTTTTGCTCTACTTCTACGCCAGCGGTCGCATCGCAGCCTACCTGCCGCCGGATGGCATCTTCCGTCAGATGGTGCTCATCTCCGGCATCGGACTGGCTGTTGTGGCTTTGTTCAACATGTTCACCACCAACGCCGAAGACGCAGGCTGCGAGGCCCACGGCTGCGGTCATGATCACGGACACGAGCACAAGCACGACAGCAGCTGCGGCCATGATCACGGACACGAGCACAAGCACCACAGCAGCTGTGGCCATGATCACGGACACGAGCACAAGCACGACAGCAGCTGTGGCCATGATCACGGACACGAGCACAAGCACGACAGCAGCTGTGGCCATGATCATAGTCATGAACACAGTCCAGCCGCTCATCACCATCATGGCCATGGCATCTTGGAGGAAAGCAGCTGGCCGGGACGCATCGCCGCCATTCTTGTGCTCTCAGCACCACTGACCTGGGCTGCCTTTCAGACGCCTGATCAA
>CANHTV010000492.1 GCA_947463285.1 Verrucomicrobiaceae bacterium
ATCCCCGTGCCAACTCGGGCACTGATTTCGTCACACAAAAAACCTGGCATAAACCCTCCTTAATTCTTAAAATTATATTATAATCCAGGAGTATTTCCCCCGGTATGAACAAGCTTCTCTCTCTTCTCTGCAGCATCTTCATGATGCTTGCGATGGCTGCTCAGGCCCAGACTTCCGGCGTTTTGCGCGAGGTTTGGAGCAATCTGGATGGTAGCACGATTTCTGATCTGACTCTGGCGGAGAATTTCCCCTCCGCGCCAGTGCTGCGCGTGGTGGATGCTAGCTTTGCCTCGCCGGTGAACTGGGCGGAGCGCTACGGGATGCGGATGCGGGCTTTTCTGACGCCCATGGTTTCGGGCAACTACACGTTCTATGTGAGTGGCGATGATGATTGCGAGCTGTGGCTGAGCACGAATGACTCGGCGGCCAACAAGGTGCGGATCGCGTCGCTGGTGGGATTCTCGAACCCGCTGCAGTGGACGAAGTTTGCCTCGCAGAAGTCGGCGGAGATCGCACTCGTGGCGGGTCAGCGCTACTACATCGAGGCCTTGGCGAAGGAAGGCTACGGCGGCGACCATTTATCCGTCGGCTGGGCCACGTCTCCATCGGCTGCGGCGACGGTGATTCCGGGGTCGGTGCTGACGCCGTTTGAAGTGCCTGCGGCGGCTCCGACCGGTGTCGTGGTGGAGGCTGGAAAAGCGGTGACTCAGTATGCGCCGAACTTCGTCGTGCTGGCCCAAGCTCAGGCGTTGAATGTGGCGGATGCAAACGTGACGGCTTCCGTGCAGTGGACGCAGGTCAGCGGTAAGACGGCGGTGATTGCAACGCCGACTCTGGCGACGACCCAAATCACGGTGACGAGCGCTGGAACCTATGTTTTCCGTGCCACGGCCACGGTCGGTGCCACGACAAGCACCGACGATCTCACGATCACAATTGCCCCGCCGCTGGCTCCTGACGCTGGCAAAGCGCTGGCCGAGTATTGGTTCGGCATTGGTGGCACCACGGTGGCTTCCATGGCGAACAGCCTGCACTATCCGAAGTATCCGCAGGCGCATCGGATGGTCACTTCGCTGACGTCGAATGCCTCGCTGGCGGAGCAGTTCGGCGAACGCACTCGCGGCTTCCTGCTGGTGCCGAAAACAGGCAGCTATCGCTTCTTCCTGGCGGCGAATGAGACGGCGGAGTTTCGCCTGAGCACCGATGCTTCACCGGCAAATCTGGCGCTGAGGGCCTCCGTGACGGCGGCGGTGGCGGTGGGCAATTTTTCGACTCAAAGCACGCAGGCCAGCGCTGCGGTGACGCTGACGGCGGGTCAGAAGTATGCCTTTGAAATTCTGCGGAAGGATGAATGGAGCACGGATCACTGCACGCTGATGTGGCAGCAGCCGGGTGAGGACTTCATGAGTGAGATCACGGGCGAGTATCTGGCTCCGCCTGCCGATGTCGCTGCGGTGGTGGCGAGTGCGCAGGAGTTCAAACTGACGCAGGATTACAATCTTTTTGCCGGTCGTGATGCCACGCTGCACTGGCCGCGCAACACGCTGAACCTGTCCGCCTTTGAATCCCGCCGCATCTGGGGCAGCGACACGCCAGCACGGCTTTGGACGATGGTCAGCGGCCCTGGATCGGCGCTTTTTTCAGCGGCGGACAAGGCGCAAACGCTCGTCACCTTCCCGAAGATAGGCACCTACGTGCTGCGCTATGCGGTGACGACGACGAGCAACACGAGCACAGATGAAATCACCGTGCGTGTGGTGAATCCGATCAATGCCAATGTCGGCTGTCTGACGCGGCAGGTGTGGTGGAACCGCAGCCTCACGAACATCGCGCAACTGCGGGCTGATCCCCATTTCCCCAACAACCCGGACTTCTCGGACACGATCCCGGACCTGCGTCAGTCGCAAAGCTGGGCGGAACGCTACGGCACTCGGGTCACGGGCATCCTGAACGTGCCCGCAGGCGGCACAGCGGATGTGAACTACACTTTTTATGTCTCCGGCGATGATGAAGCGGAGTTCTCCATCAGCACGGACGCGACTCCGTCCAATCTGCGCAAGGTCTGCTTCACGACGAACGCCACCAGCCCCGAGCAGTGGAACCGCGATGCCTCTCAGACATCGGCACCGATTCCGCTGAAGCCCGGCGGTCGCTACTTCATCGAGCTCGTGCATAGAGAGATGTGGAGCGCGGATCACTTCGCCGTCGCGTGGTCGCCAGAGGGTGACAAGCTGCCACAGCTCATCACCGGCAGCTTCGTAGAGCCCACCCAGAAGCTGGCCACCTTTGACAAAGACATGGCCTTCTACGCCAGCGCCGGAGCAGACCGCAACTACTGGTGGCCGCATGATCGCGTGCCGCTCGCCGGGCGGATGATCCAAGCTCTGAGCAGCCCAGGAACAGCCACCGCGCTCTGGAGACAAATCTCAGGGCCGAAAGCGACGCTCCTCACGCCGACCAGCCCAACCAGCGAGGTGCTGCTTTCCGCCATCGGAGCCTATGTTTTCGAACTGACCGTGACGGAAGGCACTCGCAGCAGCAAGGACACGGTGACGATCACGGTGAACAAGGCCTTCACCACCGGCACGGGAGCCCTCACACGCTCCGTCTGGCTCGATGTGGAAGGTGGCACGCTGGCGAACCTCACGACTTACGATCCGCAGCTCGCTTATCCGCACTTTGAAGACCTCATCCCCGGCACGGAGCCGCCACGAAACTGGGCGGACTATTACGGCCAGCGCTTGAAAGGCACACTCACGGTGCCAGTCGCGGGTCGTTACACCTTCTGGATCGCTTCGGACCATGCTTCGGATTTCCAGATCGACCTCAAAGACACGCTGGGAATGCGCCGCATGGCTTTCCTTGATCATGAGGGGCATCTGCCCCGTGCCTGGGATGAACATCCAGAGCAAAAAACCGCCGAAGTCGTGCTCGCGGCGAACACGCCCTATCCGATCCAGATCCTGCACAAAGAGCGCGAAGGCAGTGACCATGTCGGTTTGGCCATGAACGGCCCGGCCACGAATGGACGAGAAATCGTCTCACGGGCCTTCCTCACACCAGATCATGCCGCACCGGTCTTCAATCCTGAAATCACCATCGCACTGGGCAGTGATCGCACGCTGCTCTGGCCGCAAAATCAGGTCTCCATCGC
>CANHTV010000493.1 GCA_947463285.1 Verrucomicrobiaceae bacterium
GATCGGAGCTGCTCAGAGCAGGCAATGTCATCTGGATCGTCGTCGCTGGCGGTGTGTTGTTTTTGCCAGCGGGAAAAACGACATTCACTATGTGTGTAACAGCGCCCTGAGCAGCACTAAAGCTGCCTCGGGCTGAGCGCTGAGCTTGTCCGGCCAAGTTCAGCGTAGCCGTGTAAGTGCCAGTAGCAGTGACGGTGATCTTTACCAGACCTGTGGGAGCTGGCTCTGAAGCAGCCGTCTCTAACAAAGCCGCATAGCTGCCTTGGAAGGCATGAGGAGCCACAGAGAGATGGAAGTTGATGGAGCGAACGACGACCTTGCCATTCAGTACCCGCACGAGCACAGGGCTCTCACCCAGCAGACCTTTGATGGTTCCGGTCAGACGTTTGGTGGTGGCGTTGAAGGTCAAGCCGAGCGGCAGACCCACCAGCGACACTTTTTCAGCACCTATCGTCGTGAGAAAACTCAGATCAAGATCCACGACATCACCTAACGAATAGCGTTTCAGCAGAGCATTCAACGCATTCTCTTCTTCAGCACTAAATCCGCCATCGCCATCCGTCACGACCAGTTCAGCATTTACGGCCAAACTGATACCGATGGTTTGGAATGATCCCGATGGAAGACTTGGATTGGCAGGCAGCGGAACTTTGATCAAACCAGCGCCGGCCATTGGAAAAGCAGCGTCCTGGAGAAAAACTCCACTGATCGCACCTGCGCCGGTAGGCAACGCAAGAGTTCCCGAGAAGCCACCTGTGAGCGGCAACCCTTTGGCAGTCGCAGTCACCGCGTCATCTGGCGCGATATTGACCAAAGCGTATTTAGGCGTCAGCCTCCATGCAGCTGGAAGATTGGCCACACTTAAAGGATTCAAGAATGACAGCGCCAATTCATCATGAGTCAGTCCGAGCGACTCAGCCAAAATTTGCGCAGTTGTTGGCTTGATCCAGCGGCTCGTTCTCGCCGCCAGCGTCTGCATCGCAAAACCTTGCGCATACGACTTCTCCGTGTTGTCGGCCACCTTCCGCCACTTCAGGCCTTCAACAAGTGTTTCACTGGATACCAGGCGCTCAGCCAAGCCCAGATTGGCCAAGCTCATCACGCCGCCGAGATACGAGCCTTTGTTCTTGTAGGGCTGGCTCCAAAAGATCGCCTGATGGGTTTGCGACAGCGCCAAGGAACCCGTCACGGCTTGCGCATCACCGGCGAAGCCTGCGACTTTCACCACACCTTTCGCATCCACCGTTCCTGTCAGCGTGCCTGTGCCTGCTGGCACATCCACGCCGTTGCCATCGACCGTATTCGTCATGGCCAGAGTGAATTTCTGAATACTGGCTGGCTGGCGCAGTGGACGCGCCAGACGGAAACCGCGCAAGGTTTCGCCGCCAGCATCACGCTGGCCAGTGACGAGATCAGAGCTGCTCAGAGCAGGCAGCGTCAGCTGGATCGTCGTCGCTGGCGGTGTGTTGTTTTTTCCAGCGGGAAAAACGACATTCACCGTGTGTTCAGTAGCTCCCACCGTCGTGCTAAAGCTGCCTCGGGCTGAGCGCTGAGCTTGCCCGGCCAAGTTCAGCGTCGCAGTGTAGGTGCCGGTGGCAGTCACGGTGATCTTTACCAGACCTGTGGGAGCTGGCTCTGGAGCAGCCGTCTCTAACAAAGCCGCATAGCTGCCTTGGAAGGCATGAGGAGCCACGGAGAGATGGAAGTTGATTGAGCGAACGACGACCTTGCCATTCAGTACCCGCACGAGCACAGGGCTCTCACCCAGCAGACCTTTGATGGTTCCGGTCAGACGTTTGGTCGTAGCATTGAAGGTCAAGCCGAGCGGCAGACCAACCAGCGAAACCTTTTCAGCACCCGTCGTCGTAATGAAACTCAGATCCAGATCCACGACATCACCTAACGAATAGCGTTTCAGCAGAGCATTCAAAGCGAGTGCCTCGGCTTCACTAAAACCTCCATAGTCTGCAAACTCCTGAGTGATCGAGATATTGGGCTGCCCAGGGGTGACTTTGCCAACAAAAGGCAAGGGAGGAAAGGAGCGCGCCGTGTCGTAGGCGACGGAGGAAGAATCGGTGCCGGAAACATCGCCACCATACCAAGCAACAGCAGAGAGAGGCGTGTTCACATCCTGATAGCGTGCAAAGGTATCCAGACTGAAACCCGTCCGCCCTAGATTCACACCGCCATAGACGCGCCCCACCGCCGCAGGTGGAAGCAGCGTGCTGTCCCAGGCGCGGAAACCGACCGCATCCAGCAACTCGGACCAGAGCTGAACATCCATCGTGCCATTGTTCGGCGTATCGAGATCGTCTCCTTCCTTTCCATAGAAATGCCGGACTAACAGCAGACTGGTGGTGCCATTGCTATTGATGGCCCCGAGGAGACCAGGCGTCAGGCCGGGCAATGAGGCGATGGATGTGCCGGCCGCAGGAGCCGTTGCACCAGCCCATGGCACAGTGCCCGCAGAGTAGCCACTGCCCAGTAAAAGCAGGCCGTTGGAGCCTGTCGCAAGTCCGTCCAGACTCCAAGCACGAATGAGCGGGCCGGTATTTGTGCCATCACCATCGACGAGCAAAAGCGTGTAGCCATTGGTGCTGACTGATCCTCCGCTTGTGCTGCGGATCTCGATGAACTCCTCGTCATCATCGACGCCAGGAGGGTTGATGTGGATTTCATTCAGCAAAACCGAAGCGCTCGCTGTTGGAGTGCCTGCATGATTAAGGCGACCTGGGCTGGCACCTGATCGGTAGGTTCCAGAAAATGAAGCCGTGTAGGCCAGACTGGCATCGCCATTGGCTGAATCCAGCCGTCCAGAAAACCAGGCAGCGCTGGAATTTGGCGTGAGATTTGCGGGATTGCGGCTCAGGTTTTCAGGTGTGAATCCAGGATCAATCACCGCCACAGAGGCATTCGGCACGCTCCCAAAAGCAATGCTATCGACAATATTGCTTCCAGAAATCGCGGCGACATTTGAGCCCACGACAGGAGCTGTGCCTTTCACGATCAGGATAGCGAGACTGTCATTGGGCCCTAGATCACCGACATCAAGTCCGGGCGGATCTTCTCGATTGGTCAGTGGATTGATCAAGCGCTGAGGTGAGTCATAAGGGCTAAAGGTATCGTAGCCATCGCCCAGCACCACGAGGCC
>CANHTV010000494.1 GCA_947463285.1 Verrucomicrobiaceae bacterium
TATTGGTATGAAGGAAACTGGGATGGCAGCCTCTTCAAAGCCGCGCCGGGCTGCGTCTGTGCCAATCTGAATGCCGATGAAGCCAATGCGTGGCTCCGCGAGCATCCTGAAACTCAGGTGCTCGATGTGTGCTCCACCGGCGAGTTCAGCGAAGGCGCTTTGCCGAAGGCCGTGAACATCTCCATCGGCGACGAGGCCTTTGATGCCAAAGTGACCGCCCTCGACAAAAAGAAACCTGTGCTCGTCTATTGCGCGGGTGGCTTCCGCAGTCGCAAAGCCGTAGCGAAGCTCAAGGGTCTCGGCTTCAAGAACATCCAACACATCCACCGAGGCTACATGTCGTGGAAACCGGATTCCCAGCCATGAAAACACGCCTCAGCGCCCTTTTTTCATTCTCGCTGCCTTGGCCCTCGCGCAAGACGCCAGCGTCAAACAGGGCATCAACGACAAGTTCCTCGATCCGAATCTCAACGTCGAGGAATGGACCAAGGGTAGCCGGCACGCACATCCTTTTCACCTGAGCCAGTGCGGTCGCTCGATGAGTGCTTGCGTTAAATGCGATCATAAAGGTAGCATCTGAGCATGTCCTTTGACCGCCGCTCCTTCCTCAAGCACGCTAGCCTCGCCTCCTTCAGCCTCTGGATTCCGCGAGCCTTTGCCGAAGCCACGTCTTCTCAGCTCGCGCGCAGCACGCCAGAAGCGCAGGGCGTTTCTGCTCAGGCGATCATAGATTTTCTGGATGCCATTAAGCGTGAGAAAATCGAGCTGCACAGCTTCATGATGCTGCGTCGCGGGCAGGTCATCGCTGAGGGCTGGTGGCAGCCGTATGGGCCGGAGCTGGTGCATACGATGTACTCGATGAGTAAGAGTTTCACCGCCACCGCTGTCGGGTTTGCCGTGGCGGAAGGAAAGCTAAGCGTGGAGGACAAAGTGGTTTCCTTCTTCCCGGACGATCTGCCTGCGGAGGTCAGTGAAAACCTCGTCGCCATGCGGGTGAAGGATCTGCTCACCATGTCCACGGGCAACGAAAAAGAGCCTACCCAAGTGTGCATCAAGTCGGAGAACTGGGTGCGCACCTTTCTCGCACAAAACATCGCGCAGAAGCCAGGCACTCAGTTTATGTACAACAGCGCCGCGACCTACATGTGCAGCGCCATCGTGCAAAAACTCACCGGACAGACGGTGCTGGAATACCTCACTCCGCGTCTCTTCACACCGCTCGGAATCAGTGGCATGAGGTGGGAAACTTGTCCATACGGCATCAACACAGGCGGCTGGGGATTGAGTATTCAGACGGAAGGTCTTGCGAAGTTTGGCCAACTGCTGCTGCAAAAAGGAAAGTGGCAGGGCAAGCAGATCATTTCATCAGCCTGGATCGAGGAAGCGACGAGCATCCACATCCAGCAGCCCGGAGGCGACAAGCCTGATCGGCCAAAGGCGAAGAACGACTGGCTGCAAGGTTACGGCTATCAGTTCTGGCGCTGCCAGGGCACGGCGTTTCGTGGCGATGGAGCTTTCGGGCAATTCACCATCGTTTTGCCGGCGCAGGAGGCGGTGATCGTGATGACGAGCGAAAACAAAAACATGCAGGGCCAGCTCGATCTCGTGTGGAAGCATCTGCTGCCCGCTTTCGATGCGAAGCCTTTGGTTCAGGCCGACCTCGCGTCACTCAAGAGCTTGAAGCTGTTACCACCGCAGGGCTCAAAAAGTTCGGCGATCCAGCCTACGAAGCCCTTCAAGCTCGAAGCCAATGACTACGGGCTTTCGCAGATCAGCCTTGCCTTGTCAGACAAGGCCTGTGTTCTGAGTGCGGATGGGCACAGCATCTCTTGTGGTTGGGAAATGTGGCAACTCGGCGAGACGGCACTGCCCATCAAGCCACCGCGCCTCATCGCTGGTGGGAAACCCAAGTCTAACGCGGTCTTCAAGGTCGCCGCCCATGCCACTTGGACCGATCCGCAGACGTTGCTCCTCACCCTTCGCTACTACGAGACACCGCACAGCGATGCCCTGACCTTCCGCCTTGATGGCGACTCACTCACTCTGACGCTGCGCGACAGCATCACGGCCATGAATCCGAAGGGCAAAGACAGCCGCTCACCGCTGAAGGGCAAGGCGAGTTAGGTCGAATTTGGGGTTTCAAAAGAGGGGTGGCGCGGGCCCGTTGCCTGGCTTCCCTGCAAAAAGGGGCTGCAAACCTGCACGCCTTGTGCTAAGCGCACCGCCCCCATGCTCACCCTTCGCGACGTTTCCAAGTCTTTCAATGCCCGCGCGCTCTTCACTGGCGCGACCATGACCGTCAATTACGCCGAGCGCGTGGCTCTCGTCGGCCCGAACGGTGCGGGAAAGTCCACCCTGTTTTCCCTCATCCTGAAAAAAGACCAGCCTGACACCGGTGAAGTCATTCGCGATGAATGGACCACGCTCGGTTTCCTGCCGCAGGAGAGTGAACCTGTGGGTGATGAGACCATCCTTGATGTCGCCACTGGCAAGGCCGGGGAGATCGAAAAACTGGAAGTCATCCTGCGCGAGCATGAAGCGCGTGGGGATGTGTCCGCGCCCGAATACAATGAAGCGCACTCCAAGCATGACGCGCTCAATGACCCCCAGGCGGAAGCGAAGGCGAAGAAGATTCTGAAAGGCTTCGGCTTCAAGGAAAGCGATTTTAACAAGCCTGCCCGCGAATATTCCGGTGGTTGGGTCATGCGCGCCCATCTGGCCCAGTTGCTCGTGATCGAGCCCGATCTGCTGCTGCTCGATGAGCCGACCAACCACCTCGATTTGCTCTCACTCCTGTGGTTCAAGAACTACCTGAAGAACTATCCGGGCGCCATCCTCCTCATCTCCCATGACCGTGACTTCATGGATGAGCTGATCGAGACCGTTTATGAGATCGAGGAAAGCAAGCTCGTGCAATATCAGGGCAACTACACCAGCTATCTGAAGCAGAAAGAAGAGAACTACGAGCGCAACTATCAGTCCTGGAAAAACCAGCAGAAGGAGATCGAGCACATCCAGGATTTCATCGACCGTTTCCGCTCCGTTTCATCGAAGGCCGCCCAAGCTCAGAGCCGCGAACGCCAGCTGGAGAAGATGGAGAAGCTCGACAAGCCGCGTCCGCTTCGCAAAGCCTTCCGTTTCAA
>CANHTV010000495.1 GCA_947463285.1 Verrucomicrobiaceae bacterium
AGATCGGTCGCCGCTCAAATCCAGCCGAGACCGTCACGCAGCTCATCTATGAAGTCCCCGTGCATCTGAAGCAGCCGCTGCTCAGCCACCTGCTTCAGGATGAAACCATGAACATGGTGCTCGTCTTTACTCGCACGAAGCACGGCGCTGACCGAGTGGCTCGCAAGCTTGAGCAAACAGGTGTGAAATGTGCCACGCTTCATGCCAACCGCTCCCAGAATCAGCGGCTTAAAGCCTTGGCTGACTTCAAATCAGGCGAGGTCCGCGTGCTCGTCGCCACAGACATCGCTGCGCGTGGCATTGATGTCGATGGCATCTCCCATGTCGTGAACTATGACTTCCCGCTTCACGCTGAGGACTATGTGCACCGCATTGGCCGCACCGGCCGCGCCCAGGCCATCGGTGATGCCATCAGCTTCATCTCCCCTGAGGATCTGCCGCCTCTTCGTGCGCTGGAAAAATTCATCGGTCGTGGTCTGGTACGTAAACGCGCTGAAGGTTTCAACTACTCCGCCTCAGCCCCACCACGCTCCGAGGAGCCCCCACGCTTCCGCGATTCCCGTGCTGCACAGTTTGGCCACGTCGGACGCCGGGTGCCTGGTCAAGGTGGTGGTGGTCGTGGACAAGGCGGTGGCCAGAGTGGACGCAGCCAAGGCGGAGCACCCAATCGTGAAGGCCAAGGTCAGGAACGTAACAACCGCGGCCTAGCCCAAGGCGGCAATAGCAGCGGCGGCAACAGCCGTCGTGACGACTCCCGTCCGCAAAACGCCCCACGCGGTCCACGTCCCGCCAGCTCCGCAGACTCTTCTCAGGGCCAATCCGCCGACACCGCCAAGCGCAGTCTTTGGAGAAGGCTTTCCGGGAGATAAGACATCCTGGCTTGTCTTGAAAGAGTGAGGGAGCCAGACTGTCGGGGTGAAATACCTGCTCGTTTCTCTCATTTTTCTTTCAGGGGTAATCCTCGCAGCGGATCGGCCTAACATCCTTTTCGCTCTCGGAGACAACTGGCTGTACGACCATGCTGGGGCCAATGGTGATCCTATGGTGAAGACACCGGTCTTTGACCGGATCTCTCGTGAGGGGATGCGCTTCACTCGCGCTTTCTGTCCGGTTCCTTCCTGCTCACCCACACGCTCCTGCATTCTCACGGGGCGTGCGGCGCACCAACTGGCTGAGGCGGCTAGTCTTTGGAGCCTCTGGCCTGCGAAGCTGCGCGTCTTTACCGATGCCCTCCGCGACTCTGGTTACCGTATCGGCTATTCCGACAAAGGCTGGTCGCCAGGCAATCACGTGGATCATGGACGCACTGAAAACCCTGCTGGACCCAGGTTTAAAAGCTTTGGCGACTTCATCTCTCAAGTCGATGACCAAGCACCTTTCTTCTTCTGGCTCGGCGATACCCACACCTCTCTGAACAAATGGCCGCGTGGTGCACATCAGGCCGCTGGTATTGATCCTGCCAAGGTCCGTGTCCCCGCCTACCTGCCTGATACGCCTGAAGTCCGTGCCGACATCGCGGATTACCTCGCTGCTGTGCAGAACGTCGATACCGCCATCGGTGCCGCCATTGAGGAGCTTGTAAAACGGGGGCTGCTGGAAAACACCATCATCATCCAAACCAGCGACAATGGCTGGCAGATGCCGCACGGGCTTGCTCATTGTTATGATGCTGGCACGCATGTGCCGCTCGCCGTCCGCTGGCCTGGGAAAGTGAAGTCTGGTGCAGTCAGTGACGCCTTCATCTCACTCACCGATCTCGCCCCCACCTTCCTCGACATGGTCGGCGTGAAACCCTGGCCAGAGATGACCGGGCGTAGCTTTGTCGATGTGCTACAGGGTCGGTCCGACTCCAGCCGCGACCACGTTTTCATCGAGCGTGAGCGCCATGCCAATGTCCGCCGTGGTGATCTTAGCTACCCCGTGCGAGGCATCCGCAATGAGCGCTTTTTGTATCTTCGTAATCTCCGCCCCGACCGTTGGCCCGCCGGTGATCCAGAGCTGCATTTTGCCGTCGGACCGTTTGGCGATGTCGATGGCTCTGTGACCAAGGAAGTCATCCTCAGCCATCGCGACCAGCCTGAGATGAGACGCTTCTTTGACATGAACTTCGCCAAACGCCCCGCCGAGGAGCTCTACGATCTCGCCACTGATCCCGATCAGGTTCACAACCTTGCTGACAACTCTCAGCACGCGGACACCAAGGCTAAACTCAGCTCTCAGGTCGATGCCTGGATGCACCAGACCAGCGATCCCCGCCTCGATCCTGCTTGCGATGCCTGGGACAGCTACCCGTATTATGGTGGGCGTGCTAAAGCCGCGAAGCAAAAGTAAACTCGGGTGTTTCACGAGAAGGATCAGTAGCGGTCCTAGCGTTCAGTGACGATGTCCTTACTGTCGCGTTTTCTCACCGCCCTTCTCTTTACTGCCACCCTTCATGCGGAACTCACCACCGAACAACAGCAGGTGCCATTGGAGGTGCTGCCTACTGATCCATCACTGGCCAAGATCGTCCTCATCGCTGGCAGCACGAGCAACAAACCCGGCCAGCACGAGTACTTTGCAGGCTGCGCTTTGCTGATGGACTGGCTAAAGAAGGCTCCCGGCGTCGCTCCAGTGATGGTCGCCGATGGCTGGCCGAAGAATGAAGCCGTGCTGGATGGAGCCAAAGCCGTACTGCTTTTCCTGGATGGTGGTAACAAGCTTTCCTTCCTCGAGCCTACACGTTGGGCCAAGATGCAGTCGCTTGCCGATGCAGGGACGGGCTTCATCGTGCTGCATCAGGGTATCGACTGTGCCGCCGACAAAGCCGCGACGTTCAAGGATTGGTTCGGGGCCATTTTTCAGAGTGACATCGGCTGCCGAGGCCACTGGGATGTGACCTTCACTGACATTCCTGCGCACCCGATCAATCAAGGCATGAAGCCCTTTTCCCTGCCCGGAGATGGCTGGCTTTACAACCTGCACTTCGCCGAGAAAAACGTGACCCACCTCCTCGCCGGCCCCATGCCAGATAGCAGCCGGAAAACCGAACACGCCAAAGCCCACGCAGGCCGTGCCGAGACTGTTGCCTGGAGTTATGAGCGCCCGAATGGTGGCCGCAGCTTCGGCTTCACCGGCTGTGATCTGCACAGCAACTGGGG
>CANHTV010000496.1 GCA_947463285.1 Verrucomicrobiaceae bacterium
CATCGACATCAACTTTGGCTGCCCGGTGAACAAGGTGGTGTCGAAAAACGGCGGCTCGTCGCTTTTAAAAAACTGCCCACTGCTGGCGGAGGTGGCGCGTGAGGTGGCCAAGGCGGTGCCCATCCCGGTAACGGCAAAGATGCGCATCGGCTGGGATGCCCAGAGCATCAATGCCGTGGAGGTGGCCAAACTCCTGGAAGACTGCGGTGTCCAGGCCATCACCGTCCATGGACGCACTCGTGCTCAGGGCTACAGCGGAGTGGCTGACTGGGAGGTCATCGGTCAGGTGGCCGATGCGGTGAAGATCCCTGTGATCGGCAATGGCGACATTGCCAGCGGCACGGACGTAGAAACCCGCCAGGCTCAGACGAACGTCCACGGCATCATGATAGGCCGTGCGGCGATGGCGAATCCTTGGGTATTTGGAGAGGCTAAACATTACCTGCAAACCGGTGAGCACGCGGCCCCGGCGACCCTAGACCAACGTTTTGACCTGATGCGTCGGCACTGTGAAATGGCAATCCCGCGTTCCACACGCGGCGGTGAATTTGAGGTCATGCGGTCCATGCGCACACGGCTGATGAACTACACCCGCAGCATCCCCGGTGGCAAATTTCTACGGGGCAGATTTAGTCACATCGGCAGCCTGATGGAACTGGATGACATCTTGGCAGACTTTCTCTCCCACCGTGAAGCGCTCTCAGCAGGTAGCGCTGAGGAGCAAGACAAAATCCAGGTGGAAACAATGACAAAAATCAGCGCCTGCGACTGACGAATCCTCTCTGGACAATTTCCGGCGTTTGTGAAAACATCCACTCAACCTCAGACAGCGTTTCTATTTCCACCGTGCCCGTCGCCGAAACCAGTCTTTTATCTCCGACAGCTCCTCAGATGGAGCTGCGTGAGGACTATCTCAGGACGCTGCGCTGCATGATCCTCTCCCGAACCTTGGAGGAAAAACTTGGCAGTCTTTACCGCGCCGGGGGCCGCATCGTTGGTGGCGTCTATTTAGGCCGTGGTCAGGAGGCCTTCAGCGCCTCAGCTGGCATTCATCTACGCTGGGGGAAGGACGTTTACGGTCCGCTGATCCGAGATCAGGCAGGTCGTATCGCCTTTGGTGAGCCCGTACTGGACACCATGCGCACCTATCTCGGCGTCGTCACCGGCCCAATGCGCGCCCGAGATGGCAACATCCACCGTGGACGCCCCGAGGTTGGCTACATGGCCATGATTTCTCACCTAGGCAGTCTGCTCTCCGTCGTGGCGGGGGCTTTGTTTGCCCGTCGCCTCCAGGGGAGGCTCGGAGATACCGTCGGCGCGACCAGCATCGGTGACGGCGGCACTTCGACGGGGGCTTTTCATGAAGGGCTAAACATGGCCGCTGTAGAAAAGCTGCCGCTGGTGGTCAGCATCGCCAACAATCAATTCGCCTACTCCACCCCCACGGCCCGGCAGTATGCCTGCGAGAGCCTGGTGGATCGTGCGGTAGGCTACGGCGTTGAGGGTTACAGCGTCGATGGCACGGATCTACTGGCCTGCTTGGAGACGTTTCACAAAGCCTTTGCCCGCGCACGTGCCGGGCATGGCCCGCAGATGGTGGTCGGTCGCCTCTTGCGCCTCGGCGGCCATGGAGAGCATGATGATGCCTCCTATGTGCCAAACACGAAAAAGTACGAGCACGAAGGTCGCGACTGTCTGGCTGTGGCTCAGATGCAGGCTCAGGAACTAGGCTGGGCGACCGAGGCGGAGATCGACGAATGGTTTAAAGAAGCCCGCCGCGAAGTGGACAAAGCCCAGGCTCAGGCTAGTAAGGAACCCACCCCTGATCCCTACCGAGAAAACTGGCGAGCCCTGTCAACACCGGGGCTGGTGGAGGGTATGAACGAATGAGTATCACATATCTCGAAGCAATCCGGGAGGCCCAATATGAGGCCCTGCGTGAGAATCCCAATGTGTTCCTTTACGGGCAGGACATCAGCACCTTTGGCGGCGCCTTCAAGGCCACCAAAAACCTCAGTCGCGAGTTTCCAGGACGCGTTTTCGACTCCCCCATCAGTGAAGATGCGATGATTGGCATGGCGGTGGGAGCTGCTGTGGAGGGTGCCCGGCCGATCATTGAGATGCAGTTCGCGGACTTCAGCTCCGTGGGCTTCAACCAGATCATCAATCAGGCGGCGACGCTCTATTGGCGCACGAACACGCCGTGCCCCATCACGATTCGCCTGCCCTCTGGCGGCACGCCTGGCAGCGGCCCCTTTCACAGTCAAAGCATGGAGAGCATTTATGCTCACTACCCTGGCCTCGTTATCCTAACCCCCGCGACGGTGGAAGACGCTTATTGGATGCTTTTGGAGAGCATTAAAATTAACGACCCGGTCATCTTCTGTGAGCATAAATTTCTCTACTATCACCTGAAGGCTGAAGGCTTCGGTGACCCGATGCCTATTGGCAAGGCACGCATTGCCCGGCCTGGACGCGATGCGACCGTGGTGACTTACAGCGCCATGCTGCATGAGTCCCTTAAGGCAGCTGAGGAACTCCGGCTCGATGGTTATGAGGTCGAGGTCGTCGATCTTCGAAGCGTGAAGCCCATGGATACCGACACTATCCTCGCCTCAGTGGCACGCACGGGACGTCTGTTGGTGGTGGGAGAGGCCTTCCCCTGGGGCGGTGTCACGGCTGAAGTGATCGCCCGCGTTTCCAGTGAGGCCTTTCACCTGCTCGATGCACCACCGATGCGTCTAAACTCCAAGGACACGCCGATCCCGTATCATCCGAACCTCTGGAAAGCGCATCGTCCGACCACGGCGAACATCAGCGCCTCCCTCAGACAGTTGCTGCGCTATTAGCCGCCGCCTCATTCCAGACCCGAGTGACACGCTCAATGCTGAGCGCAAGGCCTGTAACGGGATTGATGGTGACCAGCGTGCCATTGAGCCGCACAGGACCAACACCGACACCAAACTTGGTGGGCAGCGCGGTTTGAAAACGCTCCAAAACAGGCTCGATCTGGCTGCCGATCACGGAATCCATCGGTCCGCACATGCCCGCATCACATTGAAACGCCGTGCCTTTCGGCAAAACACGCTCATCTGCGGTGGGCACATGCGTGTGAGTGCCGACGACGGCGGAAACCA
>CANHTV010000497.1 GCA_947463285.1 Verrucomicrobiaceae bacterium
CCATTTACAACGGTGTGGATACAAAGCTTTTCAGACCTGCCTCGAAAGTCGAAGCCCGTGCTGAATTGAAGGTTCCGCCAGAAGGCCGCTTGCTTTTGTTTGTTGGGAATTTTCTGCCAGTGAAAGGCATTGATATGCTGTTAGAATCCTTAGCGTTGGTGATCAAAAATTCCAGCGAGCCCATTCGCCTGGCCTTGATTGGCAGTGGGCCTTTGGAGCCAGCGCTCAAACAGCAGGCGACAGAATTAGGTTTGTTGGACAAGCTCATTTTTGTGGGCCGTCAGCCATCCTCTGGAGTGGCGCGCTGGATGCAGGCCGCTGATGCCGTTTGCCTCACCAGTCACAACGAAGGCGTGCCGAATGTGGTTTTGGAGTCGCTATCCTCAGGACGCGCCATCATCAGCACTGATGTCGGTGGAATCTCTGAGATCATTGAGCCCATCATGTCGAAGCGCTTTTTGGTGGGCAACCGTGACAAGCAAGCCTTTGCCGCAGCGGTAGTGGATGCGCTCACACATCCTGTGGATGAGGAGGCATTGCACCAAAAGGCACTGCCGTTTTCCTGGGAAAACTGTGCTCGAAATTATTTGGCGTTGCTGAGCTCTGGTGTCTGAACTTCCAGGGTGGGCTTATCAGAGCTGAGATCTTTGGTGATTTCACCAGCCTCTTCGTCGAGCGCTGGAGGTGGTTCGACGCTGGCGGAATAGCGCGAGCTTTTCGTGTGCTTCAGTCCGCCTCCTAGCACGACTCGCACCGTGTCCAAAAGGATGAGGGCATCAAAGATGATGCCAGCGTGCTTCAGGTAGTAGAGGTCGTACTCGAGCTTGCATTTCGAGTCATCAATCGAAGCCCCGTAGGGGTAGCAGACCTGTGCCCAGCCGGTGAGTCCCGGCTGGATCATGTGACGCTCCTGGTAGTAGGGCAGCTTGCTGGCGAGTTGGGTGACGAACTCTGGCCGCTCGGGCCGAGGCCCCACGAATGACATCTCACCTCTGAGGATGTTGATGAGCTGGGGTATTTCGTCGATCCTATAGCGGCGGAGAAAGGCTCCTCCTGGAAAAACGCGCGGGTCATGGCCAACGGTTGACCAAACAGCACCAGCTTTCTCGGCGTCAGTGCGCATGCTGCGGAGCTTGTAGATCATGAACTTCTTACCGAAGCGCCCCACTCGCTCCTGTTGATAAAAGACGGATCCTTCTGGAGAAAAGAACCGCACCATGGCCATGCCTAACAAAAGGATTGGCGCTGATAAGATGAGCAATACAACGGAGGTGAGGATGTCGAAGAGACGCTTCAGTTTGCTAAAATAGAGATTTCTAGAAGCGTTTTCTGAATGGAGAAGCCAGTTCATGCAGACAAGATGCAAAGGCACATAATGCAGATACTTTTCACATACAGCGGTGATGCCGCTGCAGGGAAAACCGAGGTAGCGTAGCCTTCGAAATTGCAAGCGTGCGTCTTCATCCTCGAGCAAGTGCTCTGAAAAGACAATGCGGTTGATTCTGTGGGCCCGAATAATCTTCCGTGCATTTTTCAGACGGCCCAAAAAATCAGGTTCCTCGGTGTTTGTCTGGCGAATGCCAAGCCGTCCAACCACCTGCACTCCTTTTGGGCACATTTCTTGGATACGTCGATATTCTTCTAGTTCATCTTCGGACTCTGCCACAAAGGCAATGCGCTCCGGTGCGAAGCTTTGTTTGTGGTAGATAAGCCAGTGGTTGATCACCAAGAGGGGGAAGGAAAACACACTTCCCAAGGCCATAAACCCGCGACCAATCCGCTGATCAAAACTCAAGTATCCGACCAGTGTCATCACTACCAGAGCTAGGAGAAAACTAAATCCTAGAAGAATGAAATGGTGGACGAAGAATGAACGTCGATTCGACTCCACGGAATACGTGCCGAAGATATAATTCACCGAGATCAGGGCGGTGGCACCTACAATAATGGGCAGCACATAGTCATCGATTCGCCAGAAGGTGGAAAAACGAACATAGTTTGCTAGGAAGTAGGCTCCGACAAAAAGCACGACATCTCGGAGTGCTCTGCTGGCGACGCTGATCCAAAGTCCTGAACCAAAGATATTCATGAGCGGGACAAGCTGGCGGGAGGGAATGTGATGAGGCTAGGGTGGGTGAGGAACACTATTTCAAAGCCTTTTTCAAGACGTGCAGCCCGAGCATCCCGAAGGAGAAAATGATTGGTAAGGCGAGCAGGTGAGACAGAGGTAGCAGATCATGTGCCAGATTCAGATTACTGAACCGCGACATCGACCATTGAGCAAAGATGCTAAGAATAAGCACAACACTTCCAGTGAGTGACGAAAGCAGTGTGAAGAATAGAACACCTTCATCCAGGTGAATCAGTTTTTTGGTCCAGACCAGCGGTCGATCACCGCTTTGGAGATAAAGCATGCAGCTGAAGAGATAAAATTGCATGCCGACAATTCCAGCGAGTAACAGCAGCACTTGGCTGTGAACATCGAAGACATTAAATGTGCCGAAAAGGTTGACCGGGCCAGTTACAAACGATGTGGCCTGAAGCAATGTGGCCAGGATCAAAGTGAACAGTCCGGCCAGCTCAAAGAGGCGAGGTTTTTCGGAAAGGATAAAGAGTAAATGCCTCATGCCATCTCGCCAAGTTCGGAGGTGAGCGACGCGCCCTGCCGGCCCTGGACGCAGGCCTGAGGAAATCTCGACGGTGCGAGCACCCGCTTTTAAAGCTTTGATCAACAGTTCAGAGGCGAATTCCATTCCGTTAGAGCGAATTTGCCATTGGTCAAAAGCCGTCTTACGCAGGCAGCGAAAGCCCGAGTTACAATCTGATAGCTTGCCGTGAAACAAAAGATTGATCAACCCCGTCAGCACTGGCGTGCCCAGCCAGCGATGCAGTGGCGGCATCGCTCCAGGCTCAATTTTACCCGTGATGCGAGAGGCGATCGCCATGTCGGCATCATTACTCTTCGCTGCTTGGTAAAGTCGTGCTGCGTCGCTGTAGAGGTAGGTATTATCGGAGTCTGCGAACATCACATATTCACCAAGACCAGCCTCAATTCCCCCCCTAAGAGCTGCTCCATAACCGCGCACTGGAATAGGCACCACCCGGCAACCAAGACTAAGAGCAATC
>CANHTV010000498.1 GCA_947463285.1 Verrucomicrobiaceae bacterium
CCTCTGGTCCTGGGCTCTCTTACCAATGGAGGTTTAACAATACCAACTTGGAAAATGGCGGCAAATTTTCAGGTGTGGACAGCGCCACACTGATCATCACTGACATGCAAACTGAGAACGCTGGTGCCTACACCTGCCTCGTAATCATGGAAGGAGTTGCCTCAACCATTCAAACTCTGCCTGCGAACATCAGCGTCAGGCTCAGGCCCGTCGTGATCGCCCCATCCGATGACAATGGTGTTGTTAGTGGTCTTTTCAGCCGACAGTTCAGCGCCGAAAATGGAGTCACCAAGTTCAAAATCAGCAAGCTGCCACCCGGCGTTACCTTCAATACCACCACGGGCGTGCTTTCTGGTCGTCCTTCTAAAGCAGGTGTTTACACACTCACCATCACAGCCACGAATCTAGCTGGCGACAGCGAGCCCTATATTTATCGGTGGGAAATCGAAGACTTTCCTCTCGCAGCTCGTGGCAATTGGCGAGCCACGATTCAGCGCACCAACCTAAACTCATCTCTGGGAGGTCGCTTTAGCCTAACCATTTCAAAGACCGGCACCTATTCAGGTAAACTAATCCTCGGAGCCAAAAGTTACTCATTGAGCAGTAGAATTAATGCCGTTCCAGGGAATCAAGCATCGACCACCCCCTTCTCCATCAGCCGCGGAAAAAGCATCACGCCGCTCACGGGCACCATTACCTTGAAATTAGATGATGGTACCCTGACGGGCAGCATCACGGACAACTCCTTTTCAGCAGACCTTACCGGTGTAAGGAATCCATGGACCACGGCTACTCCGGCTGTGCCGGCGCTGATGGTTTTCAATACCGCTCTTGAAAGGCCTGACAGCGTGACTGACAACCCGCTCTTTCCACAAGGAAACGGCTACGTGATTCACAAGCTCAGCCCAACAGGCACCATCAGTAGCTCAGGCAGACTGGCAGAAGGCACCAGCTTCACCTTCAGCAGCCATATGGGCCCGTTGGGGCAGCTGCCTGTCCATGCACTGCTTTATGACAAAACTGGCAGTATCCAGGGAGATTCAACCATTGAACGAGCTTCCGAGCTTGTGGCGGGAAGTCTTAGCTGGTTTAAAATTCAGCAGTCCAGCAAAAGCACCACACGCAGCTATCAATCTGGCATTCCACTGCAATCCCTCAATGTCCGCGGTTCGCGCTACATCAAACCTTCGGGCATGATCATTGGTCTCGACACACCGCTGACGACACCACCGGAAGACAATGCCAAAGTGCGCTTTTCAGGCCTGCCACTGAATCCGTTTTTCGAGTACACCTTCCCAATCACCGCAGCCAACTCGCCCCAAATTTCAACCGCTTTTGCGGCTAATCCTCAAGCCCTAAAGATGAAGCTCGATGCCAAAACGGGCCTTTTTTCAGGCAGCTTTTCCATCAGCGTCCCCGATCCTCTGGATCTCACGGAACCTTTCGCCATGCTGAAACGCACCCCCACCTATCAGGGACTGCTCGTGACGCATCCTGAACTCATGGCCGGCGTTGGCTACTTTCTTTTAAACGAACTGCCGGACGCCCCAGGTGAAAAACTGACCAATACACCGATCCAATCGGGTCAAATGGATCTGACCCGCCCCTGATCGCTGCAACACCTCAGTTGCACTGCTAAAGGTCTCGCGCTAGTTGCAGGTCATGAGTTCCCCCGTCATTGGCATCATCATGGGCTCCAGTTCGGATTGGCCCACCCTGCAACATGCAGCCCAAGTGCTGCAAGATTTTGGCATTCCTTTTGAGAAGAAAGTCGTCAGTGCTCATCGCACACCGGAGCTGCTTTATGATTACGCCAAAAGCGCTGAAGCCCGCGGCCTCAAATGCATCATCGCCGGTGCCGGTGGTGCCGCTCACCTGCCGGGCATGACGGCTAGCATGACCACCCTGCCCGTCCTCGGCGTGCCCGTCCAAAGCCGCGCCCTGAGTGGTGTCGATAGCCTCTACTCCATCGTGCAAATGCCCGGTGGTATCCCCGTGGCCACCTTTGCCATCGGCAATGCCGGGGCCACCAATGCCGGACTCTTTGCGGTCTCCATGCTTGCCAATGAAAACCCAGATCTCAGCACTGAGTTGAAAGCCTTCCGTGAGCGCCAGAAGAACAAAGTGCTGGCCTCCCAAAAGGAACTGGAAACTGACACCACACCAGCAGCTTGAATTTTCCTGGCCATGTCTGATCTGCCCCCCATTCTTCCACCCGCCACGATTGGCATCCTTGGCGGTGGCCAGCTTGGCCGAATGCTCGCCCTAGAAGCCCGACGTAGTGGCTACCGTGTCGCGGTTTTCACAGATGAACGCCCCGGCTGCCCTGCTGGCCTTTTGGCAGACATCGAGATCAATGCCGACTACGGGGACGCCAGCGCCCTTGCCCATTTCCTCTCCAAGGTGGACGTCGTCACGGCCGAGTTTGAAAACATCCCCGATGCCTGCCTGCAAGCTGTCGAGGCCGTCAAACCTCTGCGCCCCAGCCGCAAGGCCATCTACACCACCCAACATCGCGAGCGGGAAAAACTCTTTCTCCGTGACCAGGGCATCGCCTGTGCCGACTTCCGCATTGTCGAGACCTTGGCTGAATTGGAAGACGCCGTGCAGCAACTGGGCCGCCCCTGCGTGATCAAAACAGCTGCCTTCGGCTATGACGGCAAAGGCCAGGCCAAGGTCAATGCCGACACCGACCTCGCTACCGCATGGCAGGCTTTTGAAGGCCATCATGCCGTCGTCGAGCAGTGGATACCCTTTGCCTGTGAGATCTCCGTCGTCGGTGCTCGTGGCGTCGATGGCCGTATGGCAGTTCATGGTGTTTTGGAAAACCAGCACGCCCATCACATCCTGGATCTCACCATCGCTCCAGCCCGGGTTTCTTCAGACATTGCAGATCAGGCCCTGGAGTTGTGGGAGGCTGTCGCCGTCGGTCTCGACTACATCGGCACCATGGCGGTGGAAATGTTTGTCACGGCCGAAAGTCGTGTGCTCGTCAACGAGATCGCCCCGCGTCCGCACAACAGCGGTCACTACACCATCGACGCCTGCCGCACGAATCAGTTTCAGCAGCAGATGCGCGCCATTTGTGGCCTCACTCTGGGAGATCCCACCCAGCACAGCCCGTC
>CANHTV010000499.1 GCA_947463285.1 Verrucomicrobiaceae bacterium
GCGGTTTCGAAATCGTGACTCATGCCCATGGAAAGCTGCGGCAGCGGGGCTCCGCCGAGCTTTTCCAGGTCGTCACGCAGCTCGCGCAGTTTGGCAAAATAGGGACGCGTTTTTTCCGGCACGGGATCGAAGGGCGGGATGCACATGACGCCCTGAATGTAGAGACGATCGAGGGCATACAGCGACTCTAACTGCTCGCGGATCTGCGTGACGTTGAAGCCGTGCTTGGTGGACTCCGTGGCGAGGTTGATCTCGATGAGCACACGCGGATGCAGCCCCAGCTCACCAGCGATGCGGTTGATGTCGCGGGCGATGTCGAGGCTATCCACCGCATGGATCATCTCGACGCAGGGCAGGATTTTACGGACTTTGTTGGACTGAAGCGGGCCGATGAGATGCCACTGCAATTTACCGGGTAGCTGTGGCTGCTTGAGGAGGATTTCCTGGACGCGGTTCTCACCAAACCTCAGCTGCCCGGCCTCGACGGCCTGCTGAATGGTTTCGACAGGGTGGGTTTTGGAGACGGCCAGCAGCTCGACGGACTCCGCCGCACGTCCGGAGCGCACGGCAGCCTCATGAACGCGGTGACGGATGACTTGGAGATTTTCGGCGATGGATGACATGCGGCTACGTTAGGCGGATCTGGATAACATGCTACGCAGGGCTTCA
Organism: Verrucomicrobiaceae bacterium; assembly: GCA_947463285.1. Lineage (GTDB taxonomy): Bacteria > Verrucomicrobiota > Verrucomicrobiia > Verrucomicrobiales > Verrucomicrobiaceae > Prosthecobacter. Next base: position 670 of record CANHTV010000499.1, read on the forward strand.
TGCTGGGCTTTTTCATCAAAAATGGCAGCGACTGGAATGCGGAAGCCTTCGATGACAGACGAGGCGACCTCGGTGCCACATTCATGTTTGGCACTAAGTTCGTAAACACCTGTACCGGGCTTCAAGAGGTAGCGCTCAATGAGCTGATTTTTGCAGTCCACCAACCAGTATTCGCCGATGCCGTGCTTGGCGTAATCATGCATTTTGATACCTCGATCCACGGCTTCCGTGCCTGAAGAAAGAACTTCGACGACAAAGTCCGGTGCAGGAAATTCCATCAGGGTGGGCTGGATATTGGCCGCACGGAAGCCTTTGAAAAAGGCGATGTCTGGCTCGAAATCATTCCGTGTTAGGCAGATGAGAGCTTTCTCAATCGTCACCATTCCCAGGTCATGCTCCACGACGTGAGTATTTAACAAAACGGCCAGATGTTTCGTGGCTAGAATGTGTCGGGCCATGGCGGGCGAGTGCATGATGACCTGCCCGTCGATAAACTCGGCCTTCATCTCTGGCATCAGTTCTTCACGAAAGATGCGCCGACGCTGTTGCTCGTCATTCCAAGCAGTGTTGAGTTCCGCGAGTAGCTGCGGAAAGTCAGGATCAAGTAGAAGTGAGGTTTGAACCGCATTCATTTTCGGAAGTTGCCATGCTTCGAGAGTGCGGACAAATGTCTTTTGTTCGGCAGACCTGGTCGCTTTCTCCTGTCACTCAAAAACAAAGGGCAGGCCTTGCGCCTTCATGAGGTCGCGCTCTTTAGCGAGGTATTGGTCGGCAAGCTTGGCGAAGGCACCTGAGGCTTTCATGCGGGCGAGGGTGGCATTGACTTTGGCTTTTAAGTCATCGCGGCCTTTTTTCAAACCGACGGCCCAGACTTCCTCACGCAAGGGTGCCAGCAGGGCGCGTGTGCGGTCGGGATGCTTGGCGTGGTAGTTCATGACGGAGACTTGGTCATAGACCCAGGCATCGACCTTGGCATTGACGACTTCCATAACGCAAGCAGCATCGGTATCAAGGGCGACGAGACTGGCCTGGGGCAGCTCTTTCCGGCACCACTGCTCACCGGTGGTGGCGATGCGCACGGCGAGTTTGCGGCCTGGTGTGCGGAGATCCTCCACGGAGCTGATGGGAGCGTCTTTGGCCGCCAGAATGGAGAGCCCAGTCTTCACATAAGGATCGGAAAAGTCGATCGACTGCCGACGCTGCTCGTTGGCGGTGAGAGAGGAGATGATGAGGTCGATCTGGCCACTCTGAAGCGCCGGGATAAGGCCGTCGAAGTTCATGTTACGAAACTCCACAGGCTTGCCCAGATCTCGGCCGATCTCGGCAGCGATGGCGGCACTGACGCCGGAGATTTGGCCGCCTTGATCGACAAACTCGAACGGCGGGTAGGTAGCATCCACTCCGACGACGAGCACGTCACGTTTGGTGCAGGCAACGAGCAGGAGTGGGAGGAGGCAGAGACGGAGAAACATCAGGATTGAAGGATGGGAAAAAACACCTCAAACAGTGGCAAGCATTTTCTCCATGCGTTTTTGAAAGGCGCTGGCCTTTTTCTCCTGACCGAGTGACTCGACGAGGGAGATATAGTCACGCCCCACGGCCTCGTAGCTGGAGGCCTCATTCTTGATGTGTAGCTCCAGGATGCGCAGGCTCTGCTCGAAGTCGAGCAGAGCAGCTTCGTTTTCGCCGAGCTCGTGTTTGGCCGTGGCGATGTTGCAGAGAGATTGGGCGACGTCCGGGTGATCCGCACCCAGCATTTTTTGGCGGATGCCGAGGCCTTCGGCGAACATTTCCTTCGCCTGATCTGGGAAGCCGGCGGTGTAGTAGAGACTGCCGAGGTTGTTGTAAACGGAGGCGACTTCTTCGGAGTCGCGCCCCATCTGGAGCTCGATGATCTCCAGGGACCGCAGATAGTGCTGCTCGGCGAGGGCGTATTTGCCGAGGCCTTTGTAAATCATGGCCAGATTGTTGCGGATCTGGGCGGCGGAGAGGTCATCGGGATTGAGCGCCTCGTAATCACTGATCGCCTGCTCATAAAGCGGGGCGGCGAGGGTCTCACGCTGGCTGAAGTCCAGCAGGGTGGCGAGCTGGGTGCGCACGCGGGCCAGGCGCAGCGGGGCGATGCTGTGCTTGGCCGCCAGTTCCAGGGCTTCACGATAGCTGGCCTCGGCAGCTTCGGCCTCGCCGATCTCACGCTGCACGTCCCCGAGGACGCCGAGGGCGCTGAAAACCTGCTCGCTGGCTTTATCATCATCTTCCGCCTGCTGGCGGGCGCTGTTCAGTGACTCGGCGGCTGATCTCAGAGCTTCATCAGGTTTGCCACTGTTCAGCAGGGTGATCGCAGGAGGCTCAGTCTCTGAAGTGGGGCTTGGTGGGCTTTCAGGCACGGTGGTTCAGGGGGTGGTTGGTTCTGGGTACCATCGCGGTTTACCCC
>CANHTV010000500.1 GCA_947463285.1 Verrucomicrobiaceae bacterium
AATTTCAGCCCCAGCATCGGGTCTGCATCACGCCCATCGTGGAAGGGCGGATTCATGACGATGACATCGTAAAGCGTTTTGCCGAGACCTGCGGTGACATCAGTCCAGTGCAGGCGCGGCCGTATCGGACAGGGCACGAGACCGAGGTTACGGCGTGCGCATTCCAGCGCTATCGAGTCGGCCTCATAGCAGTCGAGGCTGCGTAGATTGGGGCAGCTCCGTAGAAGATGGTCACTGAGGAAGCCCCAGCTGCAGCCCAGATCCGCCACAGCACCGCTGAGAGTGACTGGCAGATGCTCCGTGAGCAGGCGGGAGCCCGCATCGATCTCATCCCAGTGAAACAGCCCAGGACAGGTCCAGAATCGTCCATCCAAGATGCGCCTCAGCGCCGCTGCATCACGCCAGACAGCGAGTTTATCAGCCTTCCATGGCTTGGTTTTGGTGGTCCAAAAAACACGACTGTGATGCTTAGAAACCGTTTCCACACCACCACAGATTTCGGCAAGCTGCTGCTCGGTGCGTTTGGCCCCCCAGTCATTGTGGAGGGCCACCACGAGAGTACCGCCCTCTGCGAGCAGGTCGTGCGCTTTGGCGATGTCTGCGAGCACAGTCTCACGCTGCCGCTCTGGCAAGAGAAAAATGGTATCGTAGGTTCCGGTCGGATCTTTCGTGACCGCCACGCCGGAGGCCGTCAATGCTGCCGCTCGGGGCTTCCAGGTTTGCTCACAGGTGAGGCGACCTTCAAAGCGCGCTAGCACAGGGCTTGGCTGGGCGCGCATGAACAGGACACGCCCGGATTGCCCGAGTTCAGGCTGGGTTTCGAGAACAAAGGCGAGAGCGTCGAGAGCGTGCATGGGAGAGAATCTGAGCGTGGAGGGACGAAATCAAAGAGGCCTCCGCGCTAGCGCTGAAGGCCTCCTGAGAATGTGAGAGTTTGATGATCAAGGTACCTCGTAGGTAGCCAGGGCGGCGACATCAAAACGAGCCGCGCCGATTTCATCAGCGATCTCGTTGAGGGCCTCGACTTCAGCCGTTGAAAAAAGCAGGCCACCAGCCTTGGCCGTGTGGGCCGCGTTTTGCGCCTCAGGCTGGCCGGGCAACATGCAGTTTTCATTGCCGTGACCGAGGATGTCGCCAATGACCGCCTTCATGTTTTCATTGAAATTACGGCCCTGGGCAAACAGGCCGCTGCTGATCGCATCAGGATGAATAACCTGGAAATAGAAGCTGCTGGTGCGCTTTTCATCGGCAGGCACTGGCTTACTCTTGATGTCGGGATGAGCGCCACCACCACGCAGCGTCGGCAATGAGCCACCGATCATCGCGCCCATGACTTCGATCAAAAGCGAAAGGCCATAACCTTTGTGAGCACCGAAGGGCAGCAGCCAGGCGGCTTCATTGGCATCCGTTGTCGGCTGACCAGCCGCATTCACGGCGGCACCGGGAGGCAGAGGCTTGCCTTCACGCTTGAGTTGTTGCACACGGCCCATGGCGACGGTGCTCGTGGCCCAGTCGATGACGATGGGAAAGCCGCAGGCGTCCTGCGTCGGCAGGCCCCAAGAGTGTGGATTGGTGCCGAGCACGGGAAACTTGCCGCCAAAAGGCACCACTTCACCGAGGGTGGAGGTGCAGTTGGTGTAGGCGATGTAGCCTTTCTTGGCGGCATCCATGACATAACCACCACCCCAAAGGTAATGGAAAGCATTGTCCACACTGACCTGGCCGATGCCGTATTTGTCAGCCATCTCCATGCAGCGCTCCATGGCGCGGAAGGCGACGCTTTGCCCGAGCTTCAGATTGCCATCCCAAGCCTCACTGGCGGCAAATTTTTTGTCGATGACCTTAATGTCAGCACCTGGCTTGCAGCCACCGGTGGCGCTGCCAAAAAGATGGTCCAGATGCAGTGCCTTGATGGCATTGTGAGTGCGGATGCCATGGGCGCTGGCCATCTCACAAAAACGCGCGGCGTCTTCAGCCTCGGCAGGCGTGTAACCACGATGCACGTAAGCAGCGCGGACGAGATCATTGTGGGCGGCGGTGGGGACGATGTGGTAGCTGGTGGCCATGGCGTTTTTGAGGGCGCTTGAATGACTCAGGATTGCCCACATTGCCAGCAGGAAGTTTAGCCAAGCCTCAGAGCGCGCCTTCGTGGTTCAGCAGCCAGTGTTTTCTTTCGACGCCCCCCGCGTAGCCCGTCAGCAGGCCGGTGGCACCGATGACACGATGGCAGGGCACGATCAAAGTGAGCGGGTTCCTCCCGACCGCAGCTCCCACCGCACGCACCGCATTTGGAGCCCCGATCTGCTGGGCGATTTCACCATACGTCGCCGTCTTTCCCATCGGGATGCCTTCCAGCGCCTGCCAGACCTGGTTTTGAAAAACCGAGCCCGCCTGGCGATCCAGCGGCGGCGTCTGGGGAAGTTTCTGCCCGGCAAAATAAGCCTCCAACCAAGCACGAACCGCATCAAAACGAGCCCCGTCATCTCGCTGCCAAGAGGCAGAATCCTCAGGCCAATGTTTCTGTCCCGCAAAAAACAAGCCACTCAATCCTAGCTCGGTCGCCCGCACGGTGATGATGCCCAGCGGCGAGTTGGCTTCTGTAAAATAGACCTTCATAAGACCTGAAAAATACCCACTCTCAGAAAAATATCGCCCCATTTATCCTGTAAAACCATCCGCTTCTTTGCCTTGCATCAGTCACCGATTCCGCCCACTGAATGCGCCCCCATGCTTTCCGTCTCTAATGTCAGTAAAACCTACGCAGGCCGCACGCTTTTCAGCGGTGTCTCGTTTCACATCAACCGTGGCGATAAAATCGGCCTTATCGGCCCCAACGGCGCTGGCAAATCCACCCTGTTCTCTCTCCTGCTGCGCGAAACCACGCCCGATGACGGCCAGGTAACCATGGAAAAGGGGCTGGACTTCGGTTTCCTGCCCCAGGAAAGCGCCCCTATCGACGATGTGACCGTTCTGGAACTGGCCACCAGCCATGTCCATGAGCACAGCGCCTGGGAGGCAGAGCCCAAAGCCAAGCGCATCCTCAAAGGATTAGCCTTCCGTGAGAGCGACTTCGACCGCAATGCCCGAACG
>CANHTV010000501.1 GCA_947463285.1 Verrucomicrobiaceae bacterium
GACCTTGGCTACCGCGTCTGGGACACAAAATTTGGCCGCATCGGCGTGCTCATCTGCTGGGATCAATGGTATCCCGAGGCTGCCCGCCTCACCGCCCTCGCTGGGGCGCAGATTCTTTTTTACCCCACCGCCATCGGCTGGCTCTCTGCGGAGAAGGCCGAGCTAGGCGCCGCCCAGCATTGCGGTTGGGAGACCGTGCAGCGCGGACACGCTGTCGCCAATGGCTGCTTCGTCGCAGCCGTGAACCGCACAGGCTTTCAGGACGACACCCAGTTTTGGGGCCAGTCCTTCGTCGCAGATCCTTACGGCCAGATTGTTGCCAAAGGCTCCGTCGAACATGAAGAAATCATCATCGTGAAATGTGACCTCCAGAACGTCGAAGAATTTCGTCGCATCTGGCCATTTTTCCGTGATCGTCGCATTGACACCTACTCCCCCCTGACCAAACGCTACCTCGATGAGTAAAGGATACCCACAGAACTACCGCCTGCCTGCTGAATTTGAACCTCAGGAGGCCATCTGGCTTTCATGGCCCTCAAACAAAGAGAGCTGCCCGAAGACCTTTCACAAGCTTCAGGACAAGTTCGGTGAAATCGCCAGCACCATCTCCCGCTACGAGCGCGTCCGCATCAATGCCCCGATGCTCAGCCACATGAACATCCGTCTCAGCATCGCCGATAATGAAGGCGATCTCAGCCAGGTGGACATCTATGAGAACAACACCAATGACGTCTGGTGCCGTGACCACGGGCCAATCTTTATCAAGCATAACGAGACTGGCAAGATCGCCATCACCGACTGGAAGTTTAATGCTTGGGGCGGCAAATTCCCTTACGATCTCGACGACACCGTCCCCGAGAAAGCCGCTGCGGCTTTGAAGATGGAGCGTTTCACCTCCGACTTCATCCTTGAGGGCGGAGCCATCGAAACCAATGGCAAAGGCTTGTTGCTCACCACTGAGGCCGTGCTCCTCAACCCCAACCGCAACGGCGGCAAAGCCCGCAAGAAGGATGAGGTCGAAAAAGAACTCAAAGCCATGCTCGGCGTGAACAACATTGTCTGGTTCAAGCAAGGCATCGAAGGCGATGACACTGACGGACACGTTGACGACATCGTTCGTTTTGTGCGTGAAGACGCTGTCATCTGCATGGTCGAGTCTAAAGAATCTGACCCCAACTTCAAAGTGCTGAAGCAGATCCGCGAACAACTCGATGATGTGCGCACCGCTGATGGCAGCAAGCTAGAGATCATTGAAATCGAAATGCCGAATGCCATCGAAGCCAAAGACTGGCGTCTCAGTCGTCTGCCAGCCAGCTATGCGAACTTCATGATCCTGAACAATGCAGTCATGGTCCCAATCTTCGGCCAGAAGAAGAAGGATCAGATCGCCGAGGACAAGATCGCTGAGTGTTTCCCTGGTCGCGAGATCATCTCCGTCACCTGCAAAGACCTCGTGATGGAAGGCGGTGCTCTGCACTGCATCGCCATGCATCAGCCAAAGTAAGCGATAAACTGCTAATCTTCACGGCCCTGGGAACTCCGTTTCTCAGGGCTTTTTTTTGGTATTGTTGAACTGAGAAAATGCCGAAGTACAGCATCCGGACATTCAAGGTCATCTGTTCAGCATTGAATTCATGGGAAGCCTCCGCAAGGGTCATTCAAGTCACGTAATCTTGCCTTTTGCCACCATGGACGCCAAGCTCATCAATCACGAAATCATGCTCTCTTTCTGGAAGGTGCATGTGTTGCACCATGCTGCTGAGGGCGAGGTAATCGGCAACTGGATGCTCGAAGAACTACGCCACCATGGCTACGAGGTTAGCCCCGGCACTCTCTACCCACTGCTCAAGCGCATGGAGAAGAATGGTTGGCTCACTTCCACCGCCGATACTTCTCGAGGTCCCAAGGCACCCCGTAGCTACAAGATCACCAAAGACGGACGTGAAGTGCTAAAGGTTGTACGGACGCAGCTCCGCGAGCTCGGCGTTGAGGTCAGCCAATAATCCTAGCAGTCTGCCATGGCATGCTTATTCGCCAATTCGCGGAAAGAATCTTGAATCCTCACGTTTTACGGTGCCCGTAAAGATTTCGCCACTATTGCATGTCTCTCCCCCGCCTCGCCCTACGCCACCCATACGCCCTCCTCGTCATCGTTGTGGCGATCCTTCTTGGCGCATGGCAGGCAAAGGAAAAAATGGCCCGCGATGTCTTCCCGCCGCTCGGCATTCCGACGATCTATGTCGCGCAGCCCTATGGCGGCATGGATGCGGCGCAGATGGAGGGCTACCTGACCTACTACTACGAGTATCACTTTCTCTACATCGCCGGAATCGAGCACGTTGAGTCAAAGAACATCCAGGGAGCCTCGATCATGAAGCTCCAGTTTCATCCGGGCACCGACATGTCGGCGGCGCTGTCGGAAACCATCGCCTATGTGAACCGCAGCCGCAGCTTCATGCCGCCCGGCACGCCGGGAGCTTTCGTGACGCGCTTCGATGCCGGCAGCGTGCCCGTGGGCAACCTCGTCTTCGCCAGCGACAACCCCACGCGCACCGTCGGTCAGATGCAGGACGCCGCGCTGAACATGGTGCGACCGCTGTTTGCCACGCTGCCCGGCGTAAGTGCTCCACCACCCTTCGGCGGCAGCGCCCGCACCCTTTTGATCAATGTGAAGCCTGACCGCCTCCGCGCCTACGGCTTGTCGCCCGACGACGTGGTCAAAGCCATGACCGAAGCCAACACGATGAGCCCCAGCGGCAATCTCGCGTTGCCCAACAGCTTCCCCATCGTGCCCACGAACGCGGTCGTGAAAAACATCCAGGACCTCGCCGCCGTGCCGCTGAAGGTCACCGACCAAGGCGCGGTCTATGTGCGCGACATCGGCGAGGTCAGCGACGGCAGCGACCTCACCACCAGCATCGCCATCGTGAACGGCAAACGCACCGTGTACATGCCCGTCACGAAACGCAGCGATGCCTCCACGCTCAGCGTCGTCGAGCTGGTGAAGGCCAACATCCCCAAATTCAAAGCCGCCTGTCCCGAAGACATCAACGTCACCTTCGAGTTCGACCAAAGCCCCTGGATC
>CANHTV010000502.1 GCA_947463285.1 Verrucomicrobiaceae bacterium
CCCCCGGCAGTGTGATCGCTGGTCTGGGAATCACCGGCTGGGAGAGGCTGGCCAGCACCGGCGGCGACTTCCAGGTCCACGACGCCACAGGCGCAATCACGAAGCTGAGCGCCGTAGAAGACGTGTCCGTCTGGCAGGAAAAACTCCGCCACGCCATGCAGACGAACCGCCCGGTGCTGACCCGCTCGGCTGTGGCACCTAAAACCTGGTTGCTTGCGGATTATGCGACTGAGCATGACCAGATCCTGCTCAGCCATGCGTGGAAAAGCGATGCCGAGGGCACGTGCCAGCTGTGCTGATTTTGCGCAGCTGTGGAGAATCTAAAAACCGCCTTGAATGCCCCCCTAAGGTGATGGCATCTTGGGTGGCACTCAAACTGCTGCTAAAGGCAGCGTCTTTATCCCTACATGCGACTCTCCTCCAGCTCCCCTAGCTCACGTCACAGCCGTCGGCTCTCATTCGGCGGAGTTGCGCCTATCCTGATCATCCTCGTCGCTCTGATCATCAGTGCCGTGGTGTTCTTTTTCTTCACGCGTCCTGCGATGGAAAAGAAAACCGCAGAAGCAGAGGCGGCCAAGACCACGCCTCAGACCACCAGCCCGGCCAAAGCCGAAACATCCGTCGCTACAACACCGACAGGCCAGCCGACGCCAGCACCAGCCTCAACGCCAGACAAACCCAAAGCCGCACCTGCCCCAGCTCCGAGCTTCGGCTTTGCCCGCCCGCTGGATGTCGGCAAAGAAATGCTGCGCGGACTGACTGCTGGCGAATTTGAAAAAATCGGCAGCATGGCCGCTGCGTCTGACCCTACACAAGCCACCACCGCCACCGGCATCTTCCAGCGACTCATGAAGGATCTGGGTGCCAAGATGGGGACCGAAGATCAGGTGGAACTGCTGGGCATGGTGGAAAACAAAACCCGTATCGTCATTCCTTTCACGCTGCCGAATCAGCCCTCCCCGCTGCGCCTCCAGCTGGATCTCGAACGCGATGAACGCATGGGCTGGAAGATCACCCGCCTGGAACTGCCCAAAGAAGCTGCCGCTGCTCTCGCCACCAAAACTGAGCCAGCCATGGCTGCTGCGACACCGGCCCCAACCGCCACCGTTGATCCAATCAAGCCAGGTGCAACACCTGCACCATCTCCAACCATGCCCGCGACTACCGCCGCGGCTAAATCAGACAGCAAATCCCTCTTTGCCATTTCCCAGGGCGATGACGCGCTGACTTTCGGCAGCGATTTTGTCCATGCCCTTCTGAAGCATGACTTCATCGCCGCCAGGAAATTTGTGGATGAGAAAAAAGTCCCCGCCGAGCGCCTCGCAGGCCTGTGCATCGTCTTCGAGGAAGGTCAGTATGAGTTCAAGCCCACCAAACCTCTCATCATCACGGTCGCGAACCCTGAAGTCTCATGGATCATCGCCCAAGTGCAGTCCCAGAGCCTGCAACAGTCCACGGAATTTGGTCTGGAGTTGCAACGCAGCGGCCTGGACCAGCCTTGGCGCGTGGTCGGCCTGAACCTGTCTGAGATCCTCAGTTCCTTTGCCAACTCCACCTCGAAACTCGGTGTGCCATACACGCCGATCGTGAAAAACCCGAAAGGCGGAGAATCCCTGGCCCTCTACTTTGAATACGATCAGGCCGAGCTGCATCCACGTGCGCAGAAGCAGCTGGAAATCGTGGCCGGACTGCTGAAGTCAGATCCAACGAAAAAGCTCCACATCGAAGGCCACACCGACGACAAGGGCACAGACGACTACAATCTACAGCTTTCACGCTCTCGCGCCGAGACGGTAAAACGCCAATTGGGAGCACTGGGCGTGGCACAAGAACAGATCGTCACCGTCGCCCTCGGGAAAGCCCAGCCTCTGAGCCCAAATCAAAAGGCTGATGGCACGGACGATCCCGAGGGCCGCTCTAAAAACCGCCGCGCCGAGATTTTCCTCGATTTCTGATGGAGGCCTAGTGCTCCAATTTCATCAGGGCTCAGCACTTTCGCGGGCCTGCTGCTGGCTGGCGGCATCAAGCTTATCCATTGGATAGGCCACTTCCTGAGCTGTAGCTGGCATTCTCAGAATGACGGTGTCGCCTTCAAGGCGGACAAACCCGGCTTTGATCTTTTTCCCTTCAAAGTTCACCCAGCTCATGATGGGCGGCAGGTCTTTTTTCGGAGCACCGACGGTAGGCTTCATCTTCGGCGCGTCAGCCGTCAAAGCGGCACCTTCAGTGATCCATTCACGCATTTTTTCGATCTCGGCGCTGGAGAGGTTATCCTTCGGCGGCATGTGCGCCTCGTGATTGGCATCCGCAACGACGACGAAGAGATGGCTCTCAGCAGGATTCCCAGGAACGATGGCTCCCTTGGGATTGATGTCGAGCTTCAAGGTCTCCAGATCATCGAAGACGTAACCAGCTTTTTTCTTCCCGGCTTTCTCGCTGTGGCATTCATAGCAGTGCTTGGCGAGGATGGGCTGGATGTCTTTTTTGAAATCCGCCGCTGAGGCGACGCTGAGCAGGAAAAGAAATGCGGGAAGTGTTTTCATGAAAATGGCTTGGGAGGGGTGAGCTTTAACGCAAGAACGGCGGAAAGATTAGCAAGAGCGGACAAATACTCCATCCACCCAAAGTCGGCGAGCTTTACGACGCAGGTGCAGGCCCTTAGCGAGGTTGATTTTCGCCGGACCGCCGGCCTGAAGCATGGAGAGTGCCTGCTCCACCTGCGCCAGACCGATTTCCGGAACCTGGCAATGCGCAACCAACCACCAACGCAGAAGTCGGGAGAGAATAGCCGGCTGGGTACTTTTCAGCTCGGCGCTGAGCGTCAGGCTGCCATCAGGGGCGAGATGGGATGGAATAAGGGCCTGGGCCAGTTGCCACAGGGCCTCATCATCACGAGCCGCCAGCTCTCCGCAGCGGGCGATGATGGGGGCGACATCCCGGGTGTAGATTTCATCCAGTAGCGGCAGCACTTGATGACGCAGCCGATTGCGACGCGGTCCATGGGTTTGATTACTGGAGTCTTCCCGGTAGCTGAGCTGATGGTCGGCGACGTAGCAGTCGATCTCTGAACGGCGCCACCGC
>CANHTV010000503.1 GCA_947463285.1 Verrucomicrobiaceae bacterium
CACTTCCTGGGAAGAGGCCTCGGGGCGACTGATGGCCAGCAGTTTTCCTGCTGATTTGCTGACGGCGACGAGACGCGCTGACTCTGCACCCGCTGGAAGCGGCAGCTCTGGCGTCGTCGCTTGGATCAGGTGTTTGTGCTCCAGCAAGGTGAGCAGATTCGTCGCTGCCAGGGCGTTTTCTGGGTCCGTGCGCAGGGCTCGGCACAGGCGGGCCACGGCCTCACGGTAATCGGTGCGCTCGGTAAACTGACGCGCCATTTGCTCATCTGAGCGTGAGAATTCCTTCTGCACATTCTCACGTTGGCGCTGTGCTTCGATACGGTTTTTTTCAGCCACAAAGTACAGGGCCGTGCTGGTGATGCCCCCGATCAAAACAGCCACTGAAACGGCCAGGGCCGCCGCTACTCCGACGCGATGACGCCGAACAAATTTACCGATCAGATAGCGTTTGCTCGGCGGACAGGCACGCACAGGCTGATCATGCAGATAGCGTTTTAAATCATCCGCCAGTTCATCCGCACTGCCGTAGCGGCGATCGGGTTCTTTTTCGAGAGCCTTCAGGATGATCCAGTCCAGATCTCCCTTCAGCAAAGGCTCACGGGAGGATGGCTGCGGAGGGTCGAGCTCCACCTGATCCCGCAAGATGTGATGCATGGGCTTCTGCGCCATGTCCATGGCTGAGACCAGCGGCTTGCCTGAGAGCAGTTCCAGCAAGATGGACCCAAGGGCATAAACGTCTGAGCGGGTGTCCACATGGGAACTGCCATGCAGGATTTGTTCCGGGCTGATGAAACCGGGTGTGCCGATCAGCTGATCCATGCCTGTGGCCAACGTTTGTCCCTGGTTTTTATGCTCCAGAACTTTGGCGATGCCGAAGTCGATGACCTTCGCCGTCGGCAGACCGTCCTCTTCCATGACCATAACATTGGAGGGCTTCAGGTCGCGATGAATGATGCCCTTCTGATGCGCGTGATTCACAGCGTGACAGACTGGGATGAAAAGCTCGATCCGTTGCTGGATCGTCATTTTATTCTCCCTCGCATAGCTGGTGATGGAGCGGCCACGGACTAATTCCATGACCACATAAGGCTGGCCGCGCACCGTTTCACCGGCATCGAGCACACGCGCGATGTTGGGATGCTCCATCAGTGCCAGACTGCGTCTTTCTGTATCAAAGCGGGCGATCACCTGCTGAGTCTCCATGCCAGCCTTGAGAATCTTCACCGCCACGAGCCGGTGGATGGGCTTGAACTGCTCGGCCTTATAAACCAAGCCAAAGCCGCCCTCTCCAAGCTTTTCCGTGAGACGAAATTTGTCGTCGATCCAGCCATCGTTATCCTTCAGCAGGTCGGACGATCTCGGTGGAGCTTTCGTCGATTCAGGAGCCTCTCGATCACGCGTCCCTCCAAACCCTTCACGCCGGAAGGGCTTCTTAGGCAATTCGTTGGAATCAAGGTTAGGCACGACATGTTTCTGAAGCACTCCGCAGGCCTTGATGCAAATGTCTTGATGCGCTTCCGCCGCGCAGGGATGATTTGTTTTCTAGGAAAATGGTGTGAAGTTAAGGCCCACTGAGACAGTCAGACGTTCCTATGAACATTCGCCCCGTGCTCTTCAGCTTGTTACTCGTATCGGCTCTGCAAGCTGATCAGTGTCTTGTCATCGGAGACAGCTTGACCAAGGAATATGAGATCGAGTTCCCGATCCTTTTCCCGCGCAATCGTGAGGCTTGGGATTCACGAAACTGGGCTGAAATCCTGCATCGGCATCGCAATGGCCGTTTTGATCTGGGCAAATGGGGTGCCTATCTTGACCCGCGCATCGCTGGACATCGTCACAACTGGGCCTTTCCAGGCATCAAAACGAGTGAAATTAAAAAGGAACTCGGTGACTGGAAAAATGGCTGGTGGACTCGTGAACTGCAAAAGCAGATTCGTAGTTCTGCCGAGCGAGTGGTCATCTTTGCAGGTGGCAATGATGTCGATGACTACTACGCCGCGATTTATCAGGGAGCGCCCGCTGGCCGTTACATCAATGCGACTCGGGACAATTTGAAGTGGGTCGTCGATTATGTGCGTAAAGTCCGTGGCACCATCCCCATCGTGCTCGTGTCCGTGCCTCATGTCGGCTGCACGCCTGACATCCAACGCAGCTATCCTACAGATGCCGTCAAAACCCAGCGAGTGACGGCTGCCTTGGATTCCCTCAATGCTCAGTTGGCGCTCTTTGCCAAGCAACGCGGCATCGGTTTTGCCCCAGAAGTGTATCAGCTGACCAAGACTTTGATTACTGAGCCTCTCCAGATCGGCGATGTCACTTTCATCAGCCGTGGCGACGATGATGCGCGACCTGAGTTTCTGTTTTCAGGTGACGGTTTTCATCCCAATACAGCTGCCCACGCCAAGATCGCACAGTTCATCATCGAGGCCTTCCGTCGTCGTTACACGCGCACCAGCTTCACTGCGCTCACGGATGCAGAGATTCTGCAAAATGTACTCGGATTCTGACGCCCAGGCGATCAAGCCTGATGCTTTGATGAGTTGCAAGCCACGGGCATTGCTGATTTGATGCAGATAAATATGCGCTGCTTTCTACTTTTCCTGCTGACTATCGCGTCATTGCTGCCGAGCTGCTCCTCCTTCAAGAAGGATCCCGAAGTCATTATCACGGTCTTTTCTCAGGGAAATGAGATGGATTCGCCTAAAAGCATTTTCCGCCGCGTGATAGCAGGCCGCTCATATGTCTTCCGCATCATCCCGGAAATCACCACCAAGAGCATCATCGCCATGCACCCTTTCCGCGCAGAAGACGGCACCAACGGAGTCACCGTGAAGCTGGACTTTAAAGGCACCAACAATCTCGAACTCGTGACACGCATGAAACAGGGAGAGATCCTGATGACCATGGTCAATGGTGCTGTCGTGGATTATCTGGAAATCGACCGGGTCGTCTCGGATGGTATCTTCACCATCTGGCGCGGACTGCCAGATGAGCTGATTGCGGCCATGGAGAAAGATTATCCTCGCATCAACGAAGTCACTTCATCCTCGGAAATGATCGACATGACGCCGAGCAC
>CANHTV010000504.1 GCA_947463285.1 Verrucomicrobiaceae bacterium
GCATTGCATTAAAAGGAAAATCGGCAGCAGCAGGAAGCAACGTTTCATAAGTGTGCAGAACATGGAGAGGATTTGCAGATTCTCCTGAAATTCATCTCGCCAATTCACGTGCCGAGCCTCAGGATGGAATCCTCCAACCTGCCATCTATGAGCACAACTCCTCCGTTACCCCCAGAAAAGAAGGGAATGTCCTGCCTGGCCATGAGCGGCATTGGCTGCCTGGTCATCATCGTCGCAATCTTCCTGAGTGGCGGTGCCGTCCTCGCGAAGTTCTGGCCCCAGATTCAGGAGTGGGTTGCTGAAGCCGAGTCGAATCCCGAAAAAGCCGCTGCCAAGCTGGGCATCAAGGTTATTCCTGGATCAGTGATCATTCGTGAGAATGACGCCAAAAGCGAATTCACCTTTAAAATCGGAGCTGATGGTGAGGAAATGACCATGAACTACAAAGACATCCAGAATAGTCGCAAGCCTGTGATCACGAACAGCAAAGGCGAAGTGATCCAACTTCCCGCAAACGGAGAGGCAGACCCGGCTCCCGCCGCCTCCATTCCAGCGCCAGCACCTGCTGCTCCAGCTCCAACGCCTAACAACTAATCACCAATCATGGCCGGGCTCACACACCCCAGCCTCGTCGTTCTTTCCGGCGCCGGACTCTCCGCAGAGTCCGGCGTCGCGACGTTCCGGGGCAGCGATGGACTCTGGGAAGGACATCGCATCGAGGACGTCGCCACACCGGAGGCTTTTAAAAAGCAGCCGGAGATCGTGCAGCGCTTCTACAATCTCAGACGTGCTGGTTTGAAAACCGTGGAGCCGAATGCCGCCCATCAGGCTTTGGTGAAACTGGAGCGCGAATGGCCAGGCCCCTTTCTCCACATCACCCAAAACGTCGATGACCTCAACGAGCGCGCCGGAGCCACGAAACTCCTGCACATGCATGGCGAGCTGAAAAAAGTCCGCTGCGTGTGGTGTCGCAGCGTTTTGCCTTGGGAGACCGATCTCGAAACCAGCACGCCCTGCCCTGAATGTGCGAAGCCTGGCAAGCTCCGGCCCGACATCGTCTGGTTCGGCGAGATGCCGTATTACATTGATGAAATCATGCGTGCTCTGGAGACCGTGGATGTCTTTCTCTGTATCGGCACCAGCGGTCTCGTCTATCCCGCCGCAGGCTTCGTCCGCCTCGCCGCCGAACACCGCTGTGCCCGACTCATTGAAGTGAATCTGGAAGCTACCGGCATCAGCGGCCAGTTCACCGAGCAACGCCTCGGCCCTGCGACAGTTGAGGTGCCGAGGCTTGTGCAGGATTTGCTCGCTGCTGAGTTTTGAAATCTCAAAACTCAGCCCTACATCGCCACTCTTGCCACAGCTCTGACACCGCCTAGGATGCCAGATGCTTGAAGCCCTGAACGTCTGCCTTGAAGTCGATGCCCCGCCCGGATCTGAGGAGGAAAGCCTGCATCTGCTGCGTGAGGTTGATTTCGCCGTGCCGCAGGGGCATCTGATGGCGATCGTGGGACCTTCAGGCTGCGGAAAAACGACGCTGCTCAAAGTGATCGCAGGCATCACGGAGCAGACCGATGGCGATCTAAAATGGGAAACGCGGGATCTGAAGGAGGAGGAGGATTTGCACCCTGGAGAGCTGGGTTATGTGCCGCAGTTCAGCGTCGCTCATGATCTGCTGACGGTGGAGGAAAGCATCGCTCACAGCATGGCGCTGCGCACTCAGCTGCCGGGCACGGAGGACTTTGAGCCCAAGCTGGATAAGATTCTGGAGATCACAGGGCTCACGGATCTCGCAGACCGGCGCATCAAGGTCTTGTCTGGCGGGCAGAAGCGTCGCCTCGGGCTGGCGCTAGAGCTGGTGACCAATCCCTGCCTGCTGCTTTGCGATGAAGTCACGAGCGGCCTGGACCCGAAATCCGAACGCGAAATCACCAAGCTCCTGCGTCTGCTCTCGCGTGAAAACCCGCGCCGTGTGGTGATCAATGTCACGCATAGTCTAGCGAGTCTGGATGCTTTTGACAGTGTGCTGGTGATGTATCGCGGGCGCTTGGTTTATCACGGTCCACCGAAGATGCTGACGCATTATTTTTCCGTCGATCATCCTGAGGAAGTCTATCTGCGCCTGACTCAACGTGAGGCTCAGGAGTGGCATGAATCCTGGCAGAAAAAGCGCGACCACTACGAGCCAATGCTGCTCGAAGGAAAAGATCTCTTCCCGGCGGCACAAGAGGCTGAAGAATCATCGGAGGACCATGAGATCATCGCACCTGAAGAACTGCCTAGCATGCTGAGTCAGGTCTTCACTTTGTTAAACCGACGTTGGACGATCTTTCGCCGTGACTCCGGTCAGGTCTGGCTACACATCGCCATGCTCGTGGGCTTTCCACTGCTGGTGGTCATCTTCGCGCTAGACGGCATCAAGCCGCTCAAACAACTCAGCCAGCGCCAGGACACCAACATCCTCTACGAGATGCAGCAAAAGACCGAGCATCTCGTGAATCAGCTCAATGCAGGCGGGCTGGTGAGCGGGCTCATCATGCTCCAAGTCGTGCTCGTCACCCTCATGGCCAGCAACAACGCCGCACGTGAGATCGCGGGAGAGCGACTGATCATGGAACGCGAAAAACTCGGTGGCCTCAGCCCTCTGGCCTATGTCATCAGCAAGGTGTTGTTCCTTGGCGTGTTCGTGTTGGCGCAGAGTCTGTGGATGGGTGTCTTTGTGGACATGGTCGTCGGCGGCCTGCCCGGTGATCTGATCATCAAACTGGCGCTGCTCGTGCTGGTCTCGGCAGCGATGACCAGCATCTGTCTTGGCATCAGCGCCCTATGTCGCACGCCTGAAAAAGCCACGATCCTGAGCATCTATCTCGTCGGGTTTCAGCTGCCTTTGTCAGGAGCCGTACTCAGTCTCCCCGATTGGATCGAAGGTCTGGTGAATCCTTTCATCGCTGCCTTTTGGGCCTGGTCCGGCAGCCTGCGAAGCATGAGCGACACCGCGTTTTACGATGCGGTGAAACAAGTCACCGAAACCAACCTCGTCTCCCCCGAGCTCGCCGCCTTTGTCCTGCTA
>CANHTV010000505.1 GCA_947463285.1 Verrucomicrobiaceae bacterium
GCTCGATCTTTTCAAAGCCGCGAAGGAGCCGCTCACAATCAACGGCGTGCATCTCAGCGCCGAGGGCAATCGCCAGCTCGCGGAAGTCATCGCGAAGGCCTTGCTCGGCAAAGAAGTCGTAGCCTCAGCCTCGCTCGAAGAACTGCGTGAGGCCGTGCTGGAGAAGGACGTGCATTGGAACGCCCGCTACCGTGCCCGCGATGGCAATGACGTGTGGGGCGGTCGCTCGACACTCGCTTTCACCGATGGTCAGACTAACGCCGTCGTGCTCCAGCATGAGCTGACGATGCTCGATGTCATGACCGGCAATCGCGACACGAAAGTCTGGGCACGTGCCAAAGGCGGCGATCTCAAAGTCGATGACAGCAACGTGCCAGCACCTGTGCCGGTGATTTCCAATGTCGGTGGCAAATCGAAGTCATCGAGCGCCATGAAAGAAGGCCGCACGGAATACATCAGCGGCCAGGATGCCATCAAGCACATGGCCTTTGATCCGCGCTTTGAAGTCAGCCTGTTTGCCGATGAAGCGCAGTTCCCGCAGCTCGTGAATCCCGTGCAGATGCAGGTGGATACCAAAGGCCGCCTCTGGGCCGCCGTGTGGCACACCTACCCGATGTGGGAGCCGCTGAAGGACATGAAGGACGCCCTTGTCATCTGCCACGACGACAACAAGGACGGCAAAGCCGATCGCCTCACCGAGTTCGCCCGCGTGCAGAATCCGCTCGGCTTTGAGTTCTGGAATGGCGGCGTCATCGTCACCTGCGCCCCCGACATCATCTTTCTCAAAGACACCGATGGCGACGATGTGGCCGACGTGCGCACCATCATGCTGCAAGGCGTCGATTTCGCCGACACGCATCACGGCGCGAACAACCTCGTCATGGGCCCCGATGGCGGCATCTACTGGCAGAGCGGCGTTTTCATGGTGCACAATCACGAGCATCCGTGGGGCCCGTCGCTGCAGACCGGCACCAGCGCCATGTATCGCTTTGATCCGCGCCGCTTCACCATCGCGAAACATGCCGACAACTCGCCGAACCCGCACGGCATCGCCTTTGACACCTGGGGTTATCTTTATGCCACCGACGGCACCGGCGGTCGTGCGTATCAAGTGCGCCCCGAAGGCAACGGCTTCAAAATGCATGAGCTGCTCAAGAAGGAAGTGCGCCCCGTCACCGCGAGCGAGGTCGTCAGCAGCACCCACTTCCCCGAGGACATGCAGGGCGACTTCCTCATCTGCAACGTCATCGGCTTCCTCGGCATCAAGCACTACGACCTGGCCCGCGACGCTGAAAAAGCCAGCGTCTGGGGCGAACCTGCTGGTGCCGAACTCACCGTCAAAGTCACGCAAGCCGATGGCAGTGTCACCGAGGATAAATCACGCGGCCTGCTCATGAGCGGCGACAAAAACTTCCGCCCCAGCGATGCCGTCTTCGGCGAAGATGGTGCGCTTTACATTGCCGACTGGCACAACGTCATCATCGGCCACATGCAGCACAATGTGCGCGATCCGAACCGCGACCACAAACACGGCCGCATCTACCGCATGACCGCCAAAGGCCGCGAGTTGCAGAAGCCCGTCGCCATCGACGGCCAGCCCATCCCCGTGCTGCTCGAAAACCTGCGGCATCCCGCCGATGGTGTGCGCCACCGCACCCGCGTCGAGCTCAGCGAGCGCCCCACCGCCGAGGTCATCGCCGCCACCAAGGAATGGATGAAGCAGTTCGACGCCACGAAGAAAGAAGACGCCCATCACCTCCTCGAAGCCCTCTGGCTCCACCAGCAGCACAACGTCCGCGACACCGCGCTGCTTGCCAAACTGCAAACCAGCCCCGAACTCCACGCTCGCAATGCTGCCAACGTCGTGCAGCAACTTTGGTTCAACGTCGAAGCCAGCACCAAAGGCGGCGTCATCGCCGGAGAAGCCGAGGAAAAGGCTCAGAAGTCCGGCATCCTCAGCGACACGCCCGAATTGACCACCATCCGCATCGCCACCATCCGCGAGCGCCTCATGTATGACGTGAAGGAGCTCAACGTGAAGGCCGGCAAAAAGATCAAGCTCACCTTCGCCAACACCGACGTCATGCCGCACAACCTCCTCGTCACCAAGCCCGGCAAAGCCGACGCCGTCATCAACGCCGCCATCGTCATGGGCGCCGCCGGCTTCGAAAAAGGCTTCATCCCCGCCAGCGACGACGTTTTGCACCACACCAAGCTCCTCGACATGAGCAAAGAGGAAACTCTGGAGTTCACGTTGCCTACCGCAGGCGACTATCCCTTCGTCTGCTCCTTCCCCGGCCACGGCATCATCATGCGCGGGGTGTTGCACGCCAAGTAATCGGGGCATTTCTGTCCTCACTGCTGGGGCCATTCTTGGCCCCAGCTCTTTTGGCGGTGCCCAGTTACGTTGCGACGAAGCGTTAATCCCACTCTATGACTCGACGCCTGATCTACGCTGCCACGCTGCTGGCCACTCTTCTTCTTGCACATGAGCCAGCGGTGCTGTTTGAAGGTGAGCAACTCAAGGTCTTGAAGCACACAGGTCAGGCGCGGTTGCAGGATCTGCGCTCGTATCGTCACATCACTTGGAGTGGAATGGCGCATCTGTGGTGGACGGGGGCGAAGCCTGGCGATGTGCTGGAACTCGCACTGACAGTGGCCAAGGACGGCGAGTATCGGCTCGGCGCGGGTTTCACGAAGGCGGTGGATTATGGCGTGTTTGAGTTCGCGCTGGATGGGAAGTCGCTCGCGGGGCCTATCGACCTCTATAACGATGGCGTGATGCACGCAGGCACGGTTCCGCTGGGCAAAGCGATCAAGCTGAAGGCTGGCGAGCATCGTCTGAGCATCACGGTGAAAGGTGCCAACGCTGCGGCAAAGAAGAGCTACATGCTGGGGCTCGATTACGTCGTAATGGCAGCGGGAGCCGATGCGGAGGTGGTGGCGTTGGCCAAGCCGCTCATCGTCCCCCAGCCAAGCAAACCTGCGGCACCGGAGGCGAAGCCCCAGCGCGACATCAGCTACAACAATCTCGAAGTGCAGCCTCTGAAGGCGGCGGAGCAGCGGA
>CANHTV010000506.1 GCA_947463285.1 Verrucomicrobiaceae bacterium
CAGTCATCGTGTGGACATCGGCGTCTTTGCCGCGAATGGCAGCACCGTCAGCATGCCTGCCATCATCAGCTTCTACATGCTGCCTAACGAACGACGTTTTATCGATGAGCGTGGTCGTCTGGCGGAGGTGAATTATCAGGCGCGGAATCCAGATCTCGGGCTGCCGGTGACGGATGAGGATACACGCTGGATTCATGTGCTCGGAGCATCTGTTTTGAAGGGCGATGATTTGCCCGCGCGATTGATGCAAAAGCTGGTTAAACTCGAGCAGCGCAGTGTCATCGAAGCCTTCTGGCGGACTTTGAATCAGCGGCTTCGTGACATCCTCCAGATGGAGGCCAGGCCTGAAAGCAAAGACCGGGCTGCCAGTTTGAAAACGGAGCTTGGCAAAGACGTGGCGAAGGTGCTGAGCGCGACCTTTCCCAAGGAAGGGGATGCCACGGTAAAGATGGTGCTGGTGCAGGCTTTTGAGAAGCTGGCTGATGTGGCCGATCTGAACCTAGCCTTCACTCAAGAAGTGCGGGCGCTGGCGAAGGCTTCCTCCAAGGCTTCCGCATTGGCCGATGTGGAGCTCGAAGTGCGCCGATTGCTGGATCTCGGCATCTTGATCGAGCAGGCGGATGGCACGCTCACGACGCAGTCAGTGCCTGATCGACTGACGGCAGCCGACCGGCATTATCTACGTGAGATGAATCTCACCGTGCTCAGTCAGGCCTTGTTTCCACAGGCCTTGGAGCGTGCTGTGGCTCCAGCCTGGGTGGATCTGCGACTAACGACACCGAAGCCTTGGCGCGATGTCATGCGCTATGATCGGGAGACGGGACAGCTTCTCGGTTGGGTGCGTCATCAAGCTGGTCGCACTCACTACTTTGATGCGGAGGGGCGGCATTTGCCAGAAGGCCCGGACCATCCTGAAAAAGCCACGCCCGTGAGCTATGATCGCAATAGTCAGGGTGTCATCGAGTGGCGCTAGACGCGTCTCGCTGCATTAGCGAGGGCGTCACCAGCGTCGGCATTTTGAAAATGGGTGATGCCCACGGCTAGTGCGTCCGCTGCGTCTGCGGGTGGCGTTTCGCGCAGTTGCAGCATGGCGCGAATCATGAAGGCTACCTGATCCTTCTGCGCCGCTCCACGTCCCACCGCTGCCTGTTTCACTTCGCGTGGCGCATATTCATAAATTGCGAGGCCGTGCTCAGCCGCTGCGATGAGGCAGGCAGCGCGTGCGGTGCCGAGAACGATGGCGGTTTTAAAGCTCTGAACGTAGATCGTGGACTCAATGGCGCAGACCGTCGGTCGATGCTCTTTGATGATGTCATTCAGCTGCTCACGGATGGCGACGAGACAGCCGGAGTGCAGCAGTTTGGTCGGATTTGAGATCACGCCAAACGCCAGCGCCTTCAGATCGCGGCCCCGCTTTTCAATGATGGCCCAGCCTGTGTTGCGAAGCGCGGGGTCGATCGAAAGGACACGCTCGCATTCTGGCGTCGCGCTGGCCTTGATGTCTGTTGGCGAAGTGCTCCTGGATTTGGCCTTGGCTGCCAAAATTTGAGCGAGTTCGCTGGCCGTGGTGCGCGCCATTTTACCAGCCTCGTTTTTTCTTGGGCTTGCTGCCCCAGCTTTCGCCCAGGCGGAAAAGTTGATCCAGAGAGATGGCTCCAGAGCCGAACAAAAGCAGCGTGAACGCGATGAAGAGGTAAAGCCAGGCCGCCTCTGTGTAGATGGCTCCGCTTTTCTGGCCTAGAATCAGGAAACCGACCAGCACAGGCATGAAAACGAAGGCGAACAAGCGCGTCAAAAAGCCGGTGATCCAACTCAAAGCGACCGCTGCGACGACGATGGCCACGGCTGGAGCCAGAAGCTGGGGGAAGGGGAGTGAGACATCACTGAAGGTCTTCACCCAGTCCCAGGACTTTTCCTTCCACAGGAACTCATAAGCTCCGATGCCTGCATCCCAACCGTGGCGGGTCATCAGCATCACCCCAGCGCCGATGCGCAGCACCGCGATGGTTTTGAAAAGGCTGCTCACTGGGTTTTGTCTGGCAGCTGGATTGCCTCCTACGTAGTCGATCATGAGAATTAAATGTCAGGAGAAAGTTCGATGATGTCACCAGGCTCAGGCTCTTCCTGATCCGCATCCTCGAGTTTGGAGAAGTAGCGGCGCACGCCTTCCCGAATCAGATACACGCCGTGAGATTTGGAGCCGATTTTGCGACCACCGGAAACAGTGACGGCCTGTTTGATCGTCATGTCTTCCCAGGCTGGGACGAACTCTTCCTTCATCACATCCCCACGGATGAATACGACGGGGGTATCTTCCACCGAGATGATATGAACCGTGACCGGGCGTGTGAGCCTGAGGCCGATACGGAAAGTTGCCGCGATGTTTTCCACGGCCTGAGGTAAAGTGTTGCCTCCGATCTTAGCGCTGCCGATTTCTCCAAATGCAATGACACCCTGGCTATCAACCATGAGCACTTCGTTGTAGATGCGCTTGGGGGTGCGGGCGCCTTCATAGACGTGGATGCGCAGGGTGTGACCATAGCCCAGAGTGCCGCGTGCATTGAATGGCATCTGCGGATCTTCCTGCGTCGCTTGATCACTGTCCGGCATCCCTGGGATGATGTTGGTAATCTTTTTCAGCGTGGCAAAATTCGGCATCGCCGGCCGTGGCAGCTTGCTCAGATCTGGCGTGAAACGTTTCAGTGTGGTGCAGGCCGTCAGGCACACAGCAGCAGCCAGCATGATGGGAAAAGGATTAGAAAGGCGTGACATGGTCGGAAAAATGAAGAAGTGCATGATGAATGCCCGAAGAGCGAATGACAAGGTCAACGTCTCGAAACCATCGCAATGGCTGATGACTTTCACCTTGGGACCATACTGAAATGTCCACTCTTTGCTCCAGCGGCATATCTTCCTGAGACGAGGCTTTGCTTCTGAAGCAAGATACCGTTTAAGGTAATGTTGATGCCTTTTGATGCATCCACGCACTTGCCAGCGATTTGGCCCGTCGTGGTTGAAAAAGTGAACGTCATTTCGTCGGGGCCATAGTAGAGGAGTTTGTTAGAG
>CANHTV010000507.1 GCA_947463285.1 Verrucomicrobiaceae bacterium
ATGGAGATCCCTGCCATCCACATACTCCATCACCAGAAACAGATGCCGCGCGTAGGTCTGGCCAAAGTCAAACACGGCCACGATGTGCGGATGCACCAGCTTGGCCATGGAGCGTGCTTCTTTGATGAAGCGCTGCGTGTCCTCCGTGTTTTGCGAGGTAGCGATGGGCAGCACCTTGATGGCCACCCACCTGTCCAGCGTGATCTGCCGTGCCTTGTAAACCGCACCCATGCCACCCACACCGATGATGCTGTGCATCTCGTATTGCGGCAAAAGCTGCGCCAGTTCCTCCAGCGCCGGATACGCGGCATCAGCCGCTCCTGGGGGCGGTTGGGGGATGGGTGATGGATCAGACTCGGCAGACATCGGGGAAACAAAACAACAGAACTCAGAAGCTAAGCCAGCCTCAGCGCAAGAAGCCAGAGGAAAAGCATGGATAGAGCCAGAGCAACGTGCATGTTTTCGGTTCACTTATGAAATCTTCTGCACTCCTCGTGATGATTAGCCTGCTCTTGAGCCTGAGCACGGTGTTTTCCGCCGAGCCGGGGTTCCCCAAGTTCGCGGCGGCGACGGTGCATCCACTGGCGACGGAGGCGGCGGTGAATGCGGTGAAGCGTGGAGGTAATGCGGTGGATGCAGCGATTGCGGCAGGGCTGACTCTCGGCGTGGTGGATGGACATAACTCCGGCATCGGTGGTGGCTGTTTTTTGGTCATCCGCGCGGCAGATGGACAGATCACCTGCATCGACGGACGTGAGATGGCTCCGGCCAAGGCCAGCCGAGATATGTATGTGATCGGTGGCAAGCTGGATAACGAGGCAAGCAAGACGGGCGCTCTGGCTTCAGGCATTCCAGGCGCGCTCAAGGCCTATGAACTGGCTCTGAAAAAACATGGCAAACTGACGCTGGCGGATCTGCTGCTGCCTGCGGCGGAGATTGCCGAAAAGGGGTTTGTGCTGGATGAAGTGTATGCACGGAAGCTCGCGGCCACGGCATCGAAGCTGAAGCTCTTTCCCGCCTCTGCTGCCTTGTTTTTCAAAGCGGATGGCAGCCCTCTGCAAGAGGGTGACAAGCTCGTGCAGAAGGATCTCGCGAAAACCTATCGCGCCATCGCTGAGCACGGCATCGAGTGGTTTTATGGGGGCGACTTTGCGACGCGAACAGAAGCCTGGATGCGTGACAACGGCGGCATTATCACGGCTGAAGATTTCCGCAATTACAAGGCCGTGGAGCGCGAGCCCGTGCGTGCCAGCTATCGAGGTTATGACATCGTCTCCATGCCGCCACCGAGCAGCGGTGGTGTGCATCTGGCGCAGATTTTACAGATCATGGAGCCTTTTCCCGTGCGCCATCTGCGCGCCAGCAGCCGGGTGCATTTGGTGACGGAGGCGATGAAGCTGGCCTTTGCGGATCGTGCCTTCTGGCTGGGTGATCCTGATTTTGTCAAAGTGCCGCGCGGGCTTGTCGATCCTGCATACGCCAAGGTTCAGGCGGCCAAGATCAATCTGGATCACGTCACGCCCGTGCCCGGTCATGGCACACCGCCGCGCTGGGAAGGCGATGTCTTTGGTAAGCACACCACGCATCTCAGCACCGCTGATGTACATGGAAACTGGGTGGCGTTGAATCAAACGATCAACACCGCCTTTGGCAGCAAGGTCATCATACCCGGCACAGGCGTGCTGTTGAATGATGAGATGGACGACTTTGCCGTGCAGCCAGGCGTGCCGAATGCTTTCAAGCTCATCGGCGCAGAAGCCAACGCCGTGGCACCCGGCAAGCGTCCGCTCTCCAGCATGACGCCGACCTTGGTCTTCAAAGACGGCCAGCCCATCCTCTCCGCTGGTGCGGCGGGTGGGCCGACGATCATCACGCAGACGTTGTTGCTGATCTCAAACATCCTGGATCAAGGCCTGGAGCCAAACGCTGCGCTGAAGCAGCCACGCTTTCATCATCAGTGGAATCCAGACGCGTTGAAGATCGAGATCAGCTTTGATGAATCCACGCTGAAGCGTGTCGAAGCACTCGGACACAAGCTGGAAAAAACGTCTGGCTTCGGCGCCTGCCAGTGTGTGTTTTGGGATGCTGGTAGAAAGCTGCTGGTTCCTGCTCATGATCCACGCATTCCCGGCAAGGCCGATGGCTGGTGATTCTTTCGCCGCCCAAGTTTTTATCCACATGCCCGTCTCTACTGTTCGCTGCTCATGCTTTACGCCAAACCATTGATTCCTGTCCTGATTGTTCTCATGCTCGTTCACGTCGGCGCTCTGCGGGCCGTGAAAGCGGCGGTGCCAGAGCGCTGGGTGGCCTGGTCGCGCCTTGGTTATGGCTTGGCAAAGCTTTGCCTCCTTCTGCTGCCTTTGGAGTGGCTGGTGCAGATCTTTCTTCATGCGGAGCCTGCCGTCGTCACTGGCAAATCCATCTGGCTGGCGGCCATGGCACAGACAGCGCAGATTTACCTCTCGATCTCGGGCATGGCGGATGTGGTTTTGGCCTTGCAGTGGCTGCGTGGTCGGGCCTGCATGGAGGCCTGCGATGCTCCTTATCGGCAGGGCAGCTTCATTGGTGTGTGGCAGCATCTTCATCGCGGTCTGAGCACGGCCAAAGGCCCCGCCACGAGCAGTTGCCTGCCAGTCATGGTCCTCGTCGGTGGTGTCGCGCTTTTATGGCACGGCAGCGTGCGGGCGGTGTCGGTCTGGTTTCTCATTCATTTCCTGCTCATCTGGCTGGAGTCCAAGCGTGGCAAAAGTCTCTTCGCGCCTTTGCCCATGCCTCTGCGGGTCATCTTCACGATGCTGCTTTTCATCCTCACCCAGGTGCTGCTGCTCGTGCCGGATCTCAGCATGGCGCTGCAAAGCTGGCAGCAGATGTTTCACGAAACACCCCCGAAGGTCTATGCCTTGATGCTCGATAAGCGGCTCACCAGCGGCTGGTTGCAGATCATTCTCAGCCTGTCTCTGCTCGTCAGCATCGGCCTGCCTCGGCTGCCTTTAGTGCTGACGCAGCCGATCAAAACCTGGCGCTTGTTTGGGCTCCTGCTCATCCCCGTTTC
>CANHTV010000508.1 GCA_947463285.1 Verrucomicrobiaceae bacterium
CAGCTCGCGTGGCGGGCCGGGCAACAGGAAAAAATGCGTGTTCCAGCCACGAGAATGACTTAGCTCAGCAGGGAAATACAATCCCGGCGCGGTGCCGAAGGGGTTGTCCATCACAACAGCACCTTTTGGAACCATGGCCTGCTTGAGATTCGAGGCAGACATGGCGCGATTTCGCTTCGCAAAAAAGGCCTCAAGGTGAGATTTGATGCCTTCATTCAATTCGAGAGGCAGACCAAGTAGTTCAGCAATGGACTCGCGCGTGAGATCATCATTAGTCGGCCCCAGTCCGCCGGAGACCAGCACGACATCGGAGCGGGAAGCCGCTTCAGCCATCGCTTCTTTGATAACGGCTCCGTCAGAGACCACGAGATGGCGGGAAACCATGAGACCCAGGGCGGCGATCTGCTGGCCCAGCCAGGCTGCGTTGGTATTGATAGTGTCTCCGAGGAGCAATTCGTCGCCTGTATTGACCAATTCGATGCGCATGAGATGAAGGTTGAATGGATGTCTTGTCGGTGCCTCTAGCCGTGAATTCCCAAGGATACAAAAAGTTCCCTCTAAAACCCAAAAGTGTATACGACTCAGGAACCTTTTGGAGAATCTTTGAATCAACAAACTCAGGCTGGCATCTCTGGGAATTCCTGCTGTTATAGGTCGCAGAATCATGCTTCCGGCCAGAATCATCCCACTCTTGATCGCGTTCTCATTGGCGAATGCGTCTGAAAATCCACCTTCTGCGGCGGCTGATTCAACGGTGGCCATGCCGGAGATCGAAATCCGCCGTGCCATTCCTGTGGTTAAAGCGCCCTTGAATGCAGCTCCAGCTCTTACGGCAAACAAGGTGGTGTACAATCGCTGCGAGGTGCCTGCTCCCGTCGTTGCTCTCACCTTTGATGATGGGCCCAACCCTGATCACACCCCGCGTCTGCTGGACATGCTGAAGGCGCGCAACATCAAGGCCACCTTCTTCATGGTGGGCCGCTGCGTGGTCACCTGGCCGCACATCGTGAAACGCATCGCTGATGAAGGCCATGAAGTTGCGAATCATAGCTGGTCGCACCCCATGCTCACCGCCTTAAGCACCACCGGCTTGGATTCACAAATGAAGCGCACGCATGACGCCATCGTGAAAGCCTGCGGCAAGGTTCCTGCTCATTCTCGGCCGCCGTATGGAGCTATCCGCGCCAATCAGAGCAAGCACCTCTACGACACCTACGGCTACTCCACCATCATCTGGGACGTGGACCCGCTGGACTGGAAAAACCGCAAGGCTCAGGCCGTCAAGGACCGCATCCTAGCCCAAACCAAAAGTGGTTCCATCATCCTCTGCCATGACATTCATGGCACCACGGTCGATGCCATGCCTGCCACGCTGGATGAATTGAAGGCTCGTGGTTATCAATTCGCCACCGTCAGCCAGTTGATCGATCTGGAAAAAGAAAGCGCCCAGGAGACTGTGGTCGTCGCCCCGGTCATGGCTGCGCCTGGAGCAGGAGAGGTGAAGGCGGAGGTCAAGGAGGTCAAAGCTGAAGTCAAACCAGCGGTCAAAGAGGTGAAGGCTGAGCCTGCTGCTGCGCCAAAGGCTGTTTCGGTGCCTTGATTGATCTCAAGGCCAGATCAGCAGAATCAAGACGCCACCGCCCAGACCGAGGGCGGAGTTTCCTGAGCACGCTGCTGGCCACGTTTTGCCGCCAGAAGGTGAAAGATGGTGGCGATGATGCCGAACCAAAACATCATGGCGATCAAGGGCGGCAAAAGCTCCGTCAGATGATTCGGTGCTGCGATCATGACCTCGGTAATGACGCGCACAAAAACAATGGCGGAGGCGATCAGAGCCATAGCGGCAAAGCACAGGCCGCAGGCACCGGTTTGATTGCTGCGACGGGCCAGGCTGGCGGTCGTAGCCGTGCTTGAGATGAGCCCGCCCAGGATGCCTGTCAGCGCAGCACCCTTGGCCCCATCAAAGAATTTCCCCACTAAATAAGCAGCCAGACTGATGCCGACGATCAGCAGCACCATGAGCCAGATGGAAAAGGGAATCAGCACACCGAGATACCCCATTTCACGATTCGGCAGCGCGGGTAAAATGACCAGCCCGGCCAGCACCAGTCGTGCGATCTCCCGCAGGTCATCTTCACCGATGCGGCGCACCATGTCATGCAGCGGCTTCTTGCTTTGCAGCAGCACCATGATCACCGCGATGAGGCGCTGCCCGCAGACGGTGATCATGCCCGTGGTAAATATGACCAGCATGGCCATTTCTGTCGTTAGGCCAGAGTCGGTGTCCTTGTCGCGCATTTCCCTCAGCGTGTCGACCACGACAAGCGCTGAAAAGGCTACCAAGGCCGCAGCGATCACCCAGCCGCCCTGCATCAGGCCCAGCAATCCGGTCAGGGCACCAAATAAAGTCAGCAGGGCAAAGGTGCGGATGCCGGCGACTCGCTTCTGTAGCCACTCACGTTGCAGCCCGACCAGCAGACCCAACCCGTGGGCAGTGCCCATGGGTTTCAGCAGTTAAGCCGTGTCTGGTAGGGGTGGAGTCATGGAAATCAGCGTGGGTGAGATTGCAGCCATTTCACACCCACGTCTGGGAAATCAGTGAATAAACCATCAATGCCCGCCTCATGAAAAAGCAGATTCAAGAGGTCATCGGCAGATCGCGCAAACTTCGGCAGCTCATCCACCCGCAGCGTGTAGGCATGGACCTGTAGCTTCTGCGCATGAGCGTTTTTCACCAGCTCGGTGACTTCACGTTTGATGTTGATGATGCTGCCAATGTCTGGCCCGACACCGTCGCTCGTGCGTGCCAGTTCCCTCAGTCCCTCGGGCGTGCGCAGATGTACGAAGTCCGTGTTTCCTGGGCCTGTTTTGCCTCCGCTCATCAGCATGATCAGCCGCCCCTGCCAGCCCAGTTCATGACGCAGCCGCTGGACCTCATCATGCTCGAAGCATTGCAGGTAACAAAGGTCGTCTTTGGTGCGATAACCAAACTTGTGAAGGATCGGTAGCACGATGCGGCTGATGTCGTGGCCTTCTTTTCGGTGCCAG
>CANHTV010000509.1 GCA_947463285.1 Verrucomicrobiaceae bacterium
CACGTCTTGGGCCACTACGTCAATACCTTTCAGCAGACTCGCCCAGGCTCCGAAAGGCCGAAAAAGCCGCGCTCGGGATACACGGCCCACAGCACGCTGCTCTCGTCCCAGCACGGCCGGTCATGCTCCGGACCGCTGTGGAGCAAATACGCCTCTTTGACGAGATGATGTGGCAGGTAGTCGAGATCGCGTTGGATCACGACACGCGGAAACGGCAGCGCCTCGCCGATCTCGAAGCCGCTCCACACGATGGGCACTTCGTCGGGCCACTGATCGGCCACGGTTTGCATGTAGCCGATGCCGTTGATGACGTTTGCTTCAAGGTGGTAGTTCGTGCGGTTACAAAACGCGAACGCACCGGCCATGATCGACAGCGCTTTGACCTTCTGCTTCACCAAATCGACCCCGCCGGGCGATTTTAGTAGATTCGCCATGTTCGACGCGATGCCGACGCTGATGATTGTCACGCTGTGATCTGGCTGAGCGTTCAAAAGCTCGCGAATCAGTTCCACGGCATCCTTCGCGTCTTCATTCCGCTTCAAATCGTGCGGGTAATGCGGCGAATCGGCCAGCCTGAGGTATTTGCTCTCGCGATGCTGCGCCTTCTCATCTCGCGTGACGCCCACCGGCAGATCCGGGCGACCGTGAAACGTGTTTTGCGCATCCACAAAGCTCGCAGTGAGCGGATTGTTCTTCGAAACCGTCAAGCCCAAAAACTCGCACGCCCCACGATCCGCCAGCGTGTGACACATGGCGAGTGCCAGCACGTCATCGACGTCGCCCGTGATGTCCGTGTCGAAGAGGAGGCGCGGCTTTTCGGCGAAGAGCGGGGAACTGAGGGCGCAGAAGATGAACAGCAGGTATTTCATGGGTTATTTCCTCCTCCAAGTGTCTGCCAGTACGGCGGCGACGATGACGGTGCCGGTGACGACGCGTTTCGTGGGCTCGCTGGCTCCGATCTGGACGAGTCCGGCCTCCAGGGTGGCGATGATGAGGACGCCGATGAAGCTTTTCACCACACTGCCGCGTCCGCCCATCAGACTCGTGCCGCCAACGACCACGGCGGCGATGGCGCTGAGTTCGAAACCGACACCCGCATTGGGATCAGAGCTGCCGAGGCGTGAGCAGTTGAAGACCGCCGCTAGGCCCGTCAAAGCACCGAGCAGGGCATGCGCGAGGATGCGAGGACGATCCACCGGTACACCAGAGATGAGCGCTGCCTCACGGTTCGCTCCGATGGCGATCCAGTGACGCCCCACGGCCATGTGGGAGAGCATCACTTGTCCGGCGGCGACCACCAGCACGCTGATTACAAACGCAGGTGAGATAACCAAGCCCGCAAACGGCACCCCGAGAGATTCAATGCCTGCGCCGATGTATTTCGTCTGCGAATGGGTCGTGAGGAAAGCCAGCCCACGCGCGATCTCCAACATGCCGAGCGAGACGATGAAGGACGGTAGCCGCAGCTTCACACTTACCGCCCCAGTCGTGCCACCGATGGCCGCCCCGAGCGCGATGCTTGCCAGCAAAGCCAACACGAGCCCCCATTGCCAGTCCGCCATCATTACGCCCACTGCCGCGCCGCAAAACCCGAGCACCGAGCCCACCGAAAGGTCGATGCCGCCCGTGATCATCACCAGCGTCATCCCTGTGGCGACCAGCGCGAGCGCTGGAATACGGTTCGCCACCGACCCGAGCGTCGCCACGCTGAAGAAGCTGTCCCGCAGCAGCCCAAAGAGCAAAACCATCGCCACCAGCACGGCGAGGAGAATGAGGTAGTCGGCAAAGCGGCGCATGGAGGGAATGACGAAATCAGAATGACGAATGACGGGCACCTGCTTCGTCATTTTGAAACCACATCCACCGGCGTCTGCTGGTCCGCCGGTGTCGTTTTGTCCTTCAGAACCTTTAGCGCGGCTTCGATGCCGAAGACGGCGAGTTGGTCGCCGTGTTGGTCGGCGGTGGCGAGGACGCGGCCGTCGGCGAGGAGGGGCTTGAGGGCGGCGATGTTGTCGAAACCGACGATTTGGACCTGACTGGCCTTGCCAGCGGCTTGCACGGCAGCGGCGGCTCCGAGGGCCATGTTGTCGTTGGCACAGAGCAGGGCTTTCACGTTCGGATTCGCAGCGAGGATGCCTGCGGCGACACCATTCGCCTTTTCCATCTCC
This sequence comes from Verrucomicrobiaceae bacterium, assembly GCA_947463285.1. Classification (GTDB taxonomy): domain Bacteria; phylum Verrucomicrobiota; class Verrucomicrobiia; order Verrucomicrobiales; family Verrucomicrobiaceae; genus Prosthecobacter. The sequence goes on from CANHTV010000509.1 coordinate 2,169, forward strand.
CACTGGCCGCTTTGCACGCTGACGATCTTCATCCCGGCGGCGTTCATGGCGTCTTCAAAGCCTGCACGACGTTGCTGACTGTTGAAGGCCGTGGTGACGCCTTCGAGGATGGCGACTTCATCTCCAGCTTTGAGCTTTTTGGCGAGCACTTCGCCCACCGCCTTGGCTCCGGCGCGGTTGTCTGGGCCGACGAAGGCCGCAGTGAGGCCGGCCTGCTTCAGCGCGTCGGCATCGAGCTTGTTGTCGATGTTGACGACGAGCACACCGCCAGTTTGCGCACGTTTCAGCGCTGGAATCAGCGCCTTGGAGTCCGCTGGTGCGATCACGATGGCCTGCACGCCCTGCACCACCATCTGCTCCACCAAACCGACCTGTTCGGCCAGATCGGTCTCGTTCTTGATGCCGTTGACGATGAGTTCGTAGTCGTCCGAATGAGCCGCCTGGTGCTTTTTAGCGCCTTCGGCCATGGTTTGGAAAAACTCGTTTGCGAGCGACTTCATCACCAAAGCAACCTTGGGCTTGCCCGATGTGGCTTGGGTGGGTGTGCTCTCAGGTTTGCAAGAGGCTAGGGCAAAGGCAGAGAAGAGAATGGCAGGGAAAAGCTTCATGGTTGGTGCGTCGAATTAATCCAACGTGATAACGTCATCACAACTTCCGTTTTTGGCGGGGCTGAAGCCTGTTCTTGTCTGCCTGTTGATGATTCTTGCTGTCGCAAGGGGAACATTGGCAAAGGACTGCGCTGGGTCGGCGTAATATCCGGGCTTTGCTTCTTCGCTTTCTCCAGCTTGGTATTCTCATGGTTTCCGCGAGTTCATTCTCAGCGGAGCATTGGGCGTTCCAGCCGTTGAAGCCTGGGAAGGCTGGCAGCATCG
>CANHTV010000510.1 GCA_947463285.1 Verrucomicrobiaceae bacterium
CAAGCCTCGTCACCGTCATGGGCCGCATGAGCGCCCACACAGGTCAGCTTGTCACCTTTGACCAGCTCATGGCTCATGATCATGAGTTCGCGCCAGGTGTGGATAAACTCACCCTTGATGGAGCAGCCCCGCTGCTTGCTGACAAGGATGGCAAGTATCCGATCCCCTACCCGGGCCGCAACGGTCTGTACGAATACGTCGTGCCGCAGGCCTAAATGCCGATACCGCAGTGAACTTCAGACGCCCGTGGAGACATCCATGGGCGTTTTGTTTTATCGGTGCCCACAGGGTTTCACTTGCCGGATGGCAGGGCCGAAACGAAAGCTCGCCGTTCTCATCCATGACCATGCATCTCGCCTACTATCTGCACGACCTCAGCCCGCACTTGCTGCGTTTTACAGACAGCATGGCCCTGCACTGGTACGGCCTCGCCTACGTCCTAGGCTTTTATTGCACTTACCGGATCATGCTCTTCCTCTCGCAACGTGGGCTTTCGGAGATCAAGGCCGACCAAGTGGCGGACTTCATCACACTCGTCGCTCTGTTTGGCGTCGTACTCGGCGGGCGTATCGGCTACATGCTGCTTTATGATTGGGATAGCTTCGTGCAGCGTCCGTGGATGCTATTCATGATCCACCAGGGTGGGATGGCAAGCCATGGCGGCATTGCTGGAGTGGCCCTCTTCTGCCTTTGGTATGCCAGAAAACATCACATTTCCTGGGCTGGAATAGGCGACAGCATCGTCTGCGGCGCACCACTCGGTATCTTTTTTGGACGCATTGCCAATTTCATCAATGGAGAGCTTTTTGGTCGCGTCACCAATGTCTCGTGGGCGGTCAAGTTTCCGACCGAGCTTCTGCACGAGGACTTCGTCAAACAAGGCGGCACGCCTATATCCCTGCCGCCCGGTGCCATGCACAGCCCTGACATCATCACGCATTTTGAAACCAGTGGAGAGGAAGGCAAAGCCGCCTTGGAGGAGATACTGCATCCACGTCATCCCTCCCAGTTATACGAAGCGCTGGGAGAAGGTCTCCTTCTTAGCGGACTACTACTCTTCATTCGAATCCGTTATCCACGCCTGCCACATGGCATCATCACGGGACTTTTCTTTATCCTATATGCCATCGCCCGCATCAGTTTGGAGTTCGTGCGCCAGCCAGATTCCGGTTCAGACGGCATCATGGGACTGACACGTGGCCAGTTTTTCTCTCTGTTCATGATCCTCGTCGGAGTCGGCTTCATTCTGCATGGTTGGATGCGTGGGCCGACGAAATTGCAAAAGGCTTGAACATCTTGGTTGCAAAGACAGCAGAGCACACCAAAATGCATTCCCCAGCCGGGTAGCTCCAAACACTGCCCTGCCATAAGGTCGGGCCGTAGTTCAGCCTGGTAGAACGCTTGCATGGGGTGCAAGAGGTCGTGAGTTCGAATCTCGCCGGCCCGACCATTTTGCCGCTGATCACGAACTCAGCATGACAATTGGAGGCCCAGTCCACCAAAGAACCCTGGTCATGACTCACTATAGGCCCTTGCCAGCGGTCATTCCTGCCCTAATCTCCGCGCTCTTTTCTCGGTATCCGCCGTATCCTCTTCCCCAAAAATCATGAGCACCCACGTCAAACTCTATATCCCCGGTCCCGTCGAAGTTAGCCAAGATACCTTTGCTGCCATGGCGCAGCCGATGATGGGCCACCGCGGAAAAGGGTTTCAGGATCTATATGCCGAAATTCAGCCCATGCTGCAGACGCTTTTTGGCACGAAGCAGCAGGTTTTTCTCAGCACCTCCTCCGCCTGGGGCGTGATGGAAGGCAGCATCCGTAACCTAGTGAAGAAAAAAGTCCTTAACTGCTGCAACGGTGCCTTTTCCGACAAGTGGCTGGATGTCTCCAAGCGCTGCGGCAAGGAAGCTGAGGCCTATCAGGTCGAGTGGGGTCAGCCGATCATGGCTGACGAGATCGACAAACGTCTCGCCACGGGTGAGTTCGATGCCGTCACCTTCATCCACAATGAGACCTCCACGGGCGTGCTCAGCCCCATTGCGAAGATCGCCGCGCTTAAGAAGAAATACCCTGACGTGATGTTCATCACCGACAGCGTTTCCGGCTTCACCACCGTGCCAGTGAACTTTGACGAACTTGGTATCGACGTCCTGCTCACCGGCTCCCAAAAAGCCTTTGCCCTGCCGCCGGGCCTGGCCCTTTTCACAGCCTCTGAGGCCGCGATGGCCCGCGCCGCCACGATCAACGACCGCGGCTACTACTTCGACTTCATCGAGTTCCAGGCCAACGGTGAAAAGAGCATGACGCCTTCCACCCCATGCATCAGCCTCATCTATGGACTGCGTCATCAGTTGAACAAAATGTTCGCTGAAGGCCTGGAAAACCGATACGCCCGCCACGCCAAACTCAACGACATGGTGCATGAGTGGGTCCGCAACAACGGCTTCGACTTCTTTGCCCCGGAAGGCTACCGATCGAAGTCCCTCACCTGTGTCGCAAACAGCAAAGGCATCGACGTAGCAGCCTTCATCGGCCTGCTGAAGAAAAACCACAGCATGATCATCGACGGCGGCTACGGCAAGCTGAAGGGCAAAACCTTCCGCATCAGCAATATGGGCGATGAATCCGAAGCCAGCATGAACGTCGTCATCAATGCTTTGAGCGATAGTCTCGCGAAGCTCTAACCTACTGCGATTCAGTGCATCCAGAAAGGCGGAAGATCCATCAGGATCTTCCGCCTTTTGTTAATCAACACCAAGCCACCTCCCTGAAGCTTGACTCGCTAATGGGGGGAATCCGAAAACAAACAAGCCTTCATTATGATTTGCAGTCTTTACAGCTAAAGCTCTTGATCTTTAGGCTGCAAAATAAACTCAGAATCAGCGCATCAACGCCATAATCTCCTCCATGAAACCATTCTCCTGCATCATTGTCTCGACGTGTCTGCTCATCGCGAGCTGTGAAACAGCCCCACAGAAAAAAGATCGTGTAGCCCCCGCCCCGATTCCGCTCCCTGAAGCAGAGCCTG
>CANHTV010000511.1 GCA_947463285.1 Verrucomicrobiaceae bacterium
TCGAACGCCCGCTTGAAGCGCTCCTCATCAGCCGCCTTACCCGATGACGGCCCCAGCACCACATAAGCAGGAGCAAACTCCTGCAAAAAACTCCGAGCAGCAGCAGCAGCAGCATCAGCCGCAGCCGTCACCATCGGTGCGGAAAATAAATAGGCAGCCAAGAGACCGAAAAAAAGAGTGCGAAAGGCGAACATGGAAAGCAAAACAGACTGGCACCAGTCTCCACGGCGATCGACAATCCTGTCAATGTTTAGAATGAAAGTCGCCTGCGCTTTCGCAGTCCACCGACCAGAGCTTCGCGGGACGGAATGAAGGCCCCAGATCTGCCGTCTTAATCAGAGCTGAGTGACCGCCTGCCTGTCCACTTCATGAGCAACCATGGCCAAGGAAGCTATGGCTGCGGTTTCTGCACGAAGGATCAGAGGCCCCAGAGTGACGGGCTGGAAGCCGTGCTGCTGTGCCAGGGCTTCTTCCTCGTTGGTGAAATCACCCTCAGGACCGATGAGGATGAAGACGGATTTAGCTTGAGCCAGTGGCAACTCATGAAGACGCCGTGAATGCTCGCTGAGAGCCGGAATGATTCGCGCAACCCCATCTGGAAGTGCGGTCATGATTTCAGAAAAGGCTCGTGGTTTCAACAATCGCGGCAGCCAGGGCGTGTGACATTGCTTGGCACTCTCGATCATGAGGCGTTGCCACTTGCTAAGTTTTTTATCCATATGCTCACCACTCAGGCTGACGATGGTGCGCTGCGTGATCACGGGCTGAACGCTGGCGGCTCCCAGCTCGGTGGCTTTTTCCAAAAGCCATTCAAAGGGCTCGGCCTTGATCATGGCAGGCAGGAGATGGATCTCGTGCTGGCGCGGCTCATGCTGCTGCTGTGAATGAGGCTGAATGCTGACGGTGGATTTGGTGAGCGCGATGATTTTTCCAACGGCCACTCGCCCCCCCCCATCAAAGACCTCGACCTCGTCCCCCACCTGCCTGCGCAGGACTCGTGAGCAATGAGCTGCTTCATCTCCGGCAAGCGTAAGATTTTCAACACTCCAAAACTCAGCAGGAAGATAAAAGCGACTCAACGACATACGACTTCCTAGCAGTCACCACGCATCGAATCAAACTCCAGCCACATTTTCAGCCTCAGCATACCTTATGAATTTACATCACTACGACTCCCCCACCTATCGGATGGCCTGCCAGCAATTCGATCTCGTGGCTGATTTTATGAACATTCCTCAAAATGACCGTGACCGATTAAAGCTGCCGAAGCGCTCACTCTCGGTGGCTGTGCCGGTGAGGATGGATGATGGCAGCACAAAGGTCTTCATGGGCTACCGAGTACAGCATCACCTGACCCTGGGCCCCACGAAAGGCGGCATCCGTTTTCATCCAGATGTCACTGTCGGCGAGGTGGCGGCTCTGGCGATGTGGATGAGCTGGAAATGCGCGCTGGTGGGCCTGCCGTATGGTGGTGCCAAAGGCGGCGTGGCCTGCGACCCGCGTCTGCTTTCCAAAGGTGAGCTGGAGCGGCTGACGAGGCGCTACACGCAGGAACTGATCCCTGTGCTCGGCCCGCAGGTGGACATCCCCGCTCCAGATGTCGGCACCAATGAGCAGGTCATGGCCTGGATCATGGACACCTACTCACTGCAAATGGGCCACACGGTCCCGGGTGTGGTGACGGGTAAGCCGGTGCTGCTCGGCGGTTCTTTGGGTCGTCGCGAAGCCACCGGGCGCGGCGTTGCCTATCTGGTTTCACGTGCTATGGACACGCTCGGCATCACAGCCCAGGGAGCCACAGCCGTGGTGCAGGGTTACGGCAACGTGGGATCTGTCGCGGCGCTCTCGATGGCCAAACAGGGTATCAAAATCATCGCCGTCAGTGATGCTTTTGGCGGCATCTTCAATCCAGAGGGACTGGACCTGAATCAGCTCGATACGTATGTCGCAGCAAACCGCAGCGTCGTTGGTTTTCCAGGAGCTGAGGCCATCACGAATGAACAGCTTTTGGTGCTGCCCTGTGACATTCTCGTGCCTGCGGCGCTGGAGCGGCAGATCACCGAAACCAATGCTCACCAGGTCCAGTGCCGTATTTTGGCCGAAGGTGCCAATGGCCCAACCACCCCAGAGGCTGATGTCATTCTAGCGGAACGGAATATTTTTGTGATTCCCGACATCCTCTGCAACAGCGGCGGCGTCATCGTCTCCTACTTCGAATGGGTGCAGGATCTACAGAGCTTTTTCTGGACCGAGGGCGAGGTGTTGGACAAGCTGTTCCGCCTTTTGGAACAAGCCTTTGGCCAGACTCTGGCACAGGCCAAGAAGCACCAGATTTCCATGCGTTTTGCCGCACTGAGCCTGGGAATCAAAAGAGTCCACGATGCCAAAACGCTGCGTGGATTGTATCCGTAAAACTTGGCGCACAATTACAGCGCAAGAATCGGCGATAGAAATGCTTTTTTAAAGCGGGTCACCACCAGTGCGAGTCGCAGTTTGACACTGGCGGTCTACCGCTGACTATCACCACACGATGGAGGACACACCGGACATTCCTGAAGAGATCAAAAAAGAGAAAGGCTTGTGGGAGAAAACCCGCAAAAGCCTGATCGAACGTCTCAACAACTGGGAAGATCAACGCACTTGGAATGAATTCTACCAGACCTACTGGCGCTTGATTTATAGTGTGGCGACCAAAGCAGGCCTGACGCGAGAGGAAGCCTTTGATGTCATCCAGGAGACCACCATCGCCATTGCCCGTCAGGTTCAGAAAGGTCAGTATGATCCTCGTGCCGGTTCCTTCAAAGCATGGCTACTGCAAATGACCCGCTGGCGAGTGCTGGATGTTTTTCGTGCTCGCAAACGTCAGCCATCTCTGGCAGATCAAGGCAATGCCGACAGTGAAGAGACCTCCAACCTCGCTCTGGACCGCCTTTCAAATGAGAAGGACAACCTGCTCGAAAGCATCTGGGATAAGGAATGGCGTGACAACATCACCTCAGCAGCTTTGGAGCGTGTGAAGGCA
>CANHTV010000512.1 GCA_947463285.1 Verrucomicrobiaceae bacterium
AAACCAGCCCCCCCAACACTCCCTGACGATCCCCTTTCAGCCGGGTTCATCGAGTTCATGGAGGTCGAGCGCCGGTCATCACCACGCACGCTGGATTTGTATGATCACGCTCTCTCAGAGTTCCGGCATCGGCATAAAAGCTTCACCACCTGGCAGGCGCTGACGGCGGATGACTTCCGCAAATACCTCTTCGAGATGATGAAGCGCGCGCTTGGTCGCTCCACCATCCGGCTGCATTTCGCCGCCCTGCGGTCTTTTTTCAAATGGCTCACGCGCCGTCATGGCTGGACTCAAAACCCCCTGCTGGACGTGCAGCTTCCAAAGCAGGAAAAAAAGCTTCCAGTCGTGCTCACGCTCACGCAGGTGGAGGACATGCTGGCCCTGCCGCTGAAGCTGGAGCAGTCCGTCAAACGTGGCACTGACTGGGCCCCCGAGCGCGATGCCGCCATCCTGGAGATGTTCTACTCCACCGGCATGCGCCTTTCAGAGCTCACCAGTCTCAACGTCGAAGATGTCGATGTCTACAGCGAAACCGTCCGCGTCATCGGCAAAGGCCGCAAAGAGCGACTCCTGCCCGTGGGCTCTCACGCCATGCTCGCCGTGCAGCGGTATCGCTCGAAAGCAGGCATCCACAGCGGCCCCTTATTTTTGAGTCGGTTGAAAAAACGCATGACACTTCAGTCCATCGGAGATGTCGTGGACAAGTATTGGAAAGCCAGCGGCATGCCCATCCACGTCACCCCGCACAAATTCCGCCACAGCTTCGCCACCCACCTGCTGAATAACGGCGCCGATCTGCGCAGCGTGCAGGAACTGCTCGGCCACGCCAACCTCAGTACCACCCAGATCTACACCCACGTCAGCACCCAGCGAATGAAGGAAGTGTACGAAACCAGCCATCCGAGGGCGTGAGTCGACTATTGAAGCCATGCGAGCCACCTCTTTAAATTGAGGTGTCGCGTTGTTAAAAGCGCCATGTCGTGGCGACGCCGCACCCCCCGACACGCCAGTATTCTGATGACAAGATCTGGCTAAGCTGGTGCCCCAAGCCGGGCGATGACCTGGAGCCGTGTAAGGGGCGAAAGCATTCGGATCCTGATGATGATCTCTACTCCACCTTTGTCCGCCAAGAGAAGGACTTTTGGCAGTGCCTCAAGTTTGAAGGAGGCTTCCTGTATTTTGTGGCTTTGAACCACTAGCCTAAGAAATCCAAGATCGGTGCACAAGTCTGGCGTTGCAATGCCAACATACAAAGCGTGACCACCCACGATACCGCCTTCACTGATCCCGACCTGCAGTGGATGCGCAGCAAGCTGAATGAGCTGATTGAAGCGCTGAGGAGGTAGGGTGATTGATTCTTGGTTTGTAGGCTGTCTGGCCAGAGCTGGCTGCTTGAATCGAGGGCTCGGAAAACCTGACCTTGATGGAAAACGGATGAGCGGGAGATATGCCGATGAGTCATCAGGCCCAAGGGGCCGACATCCCTTAGCCCTGCCCAGAGGGCTGGGTATGGATGAGCATTTGGCCTCCATTTCTGTGGCGGCCTGAAAGGCCGCGATACCTGAGATGCGCAGCACACCCACGTTGCCTCAAACGTTGGATGGCGGCGGCTGGGTATCGCGCCCCGTTGGGTCGCGGGGTGGATCCGGGGTTGTGTCGTGCATTACCTAGCCCTGCGGACTGGGCTAAGGAATCACGGGCCTTTGGCCCGAGGTGAGAAAATCGATCATGGCTGCGGCCCTTTGTCATTCGGGCTTCGGCAATGCTTTCGTCATTGGGTGTTTCGTGATTCGTCATTCCCCTAGGGGGCTGGGCAGGCATTACAAATGCGGCATATGATTCATGAGGCTGCCTGGCTCAGCTTCCACCCTCCACGACGGCGCTGTAGGCGGCACAGAGGCTTCCGTTTAGTGCGACGTTGACGGTGCATTGATGCTGCCCAGCTAGATGGGCGGCGAGGACGAGCTGGAGGGCTCCGCCTGCGCCCATGGTTTCGCCGATGATTTGGCGGGGACGGAGTGTCGTGGTGGGGTTGCCGGGGAGTTGTGCGGCCCGCTCGGCCTTATCCAGGATGGCGATGCCTGATTCGCTGGTGATGCAGAAAGGGGCTGCGGCGAAAGGCAGCTCACGGAGTTTTTCGGCACGCTCCTGCTTGCTGTGGAAGGCCAGCGCACTGCTGTGTCTCAGGGGTAGGCCTTTTTCTGCAAGGCTCAGCAACAAAGCGCCTGCACCTTCACTGGACTTCAGATCTGGGTGATAAAAGGAGGTGGCCTCGACGGCGACCCAGTCACTCTCCTCGGCACCGATGAGCAGCACCTGATCCACAAGGCCCTGGACGAGCCAGGTGTGCGCCATGGAGACGCCCTCCATGATGGCGCTGGATTCCCCAATGAGCGTGCTCACGGGGCCATCGACTCCCAGAAAGGCGGCGATGTGTGAGGCAGGTGCATTGTAAACGGTCTCTGGGAATATCAGCGGACTGGCGAGCGCCGGGGTCTCGATGACTTCGTGGTAAAAACGTCCACTGAACTGCACGCAGCCGTTGAACATGCATTGGATGATGCCGAGTCGCCCAGCCCCGGCGCCGTTTGGATAACCTGCGGCCTGGAGTGCCTCCAGTGTGGCCGACATGGCAAATTTGGTGATGGGACTGGCCCGGCGTAGTCGGGGGAATTTCGGCAAGCGATCCGCCGGCACCTGCGGCACGAGTCGTGTCTGACAGGTCCAATCCCGATGACCGATGTTGCGTTTGCAATCTGTGAGTGGCAGTGCGCGAGCCTCGATGACGGCTGCTGCCAGCTCCTGCCCGCTCCAGCCTGCGGCGGAAACGGCACCGACGCCCTGAATGCGCAGGGGGCCGGATTTGAGGCCTGCTGGTGCGGCGGCTAAGAGGGCATCAGGATGACTGAGGATGAGTGTGGCATTGGTGCCGCCAAATCCAAAACTGTTCGTCAGCGCCACTCTGACCTGTGCCTCACGGAATTCACGAACGAGATCAAAGCTGACGGCGGC